>CBHWAL010000001.1:0-31740 GCA_966111495.1 uncultured Achromobacter sp.
GGGGTTGGCCAAAGCACTGCTCGTCGCGCGCCAGCTCGCAAAAGAGGGCGATGTTGTCCAGCACGCGCCCGGCATCCGCGCAGATGCGGCCGCGCATGTCGGCTTCGGCCAGCATCACGAGCAGTGGAAGGGACACCTGCCAGGACAGCTCGCGCACGATGAACTCGGGCGAGCGGCCGCGGCGCGAGCCTTCCAGCGCGAAGAACGGCACCTGATGCGTGGCGATCAGCCGGCAGATGGCCTCACGCACCGCGAACGGCACGCCCGCATCCCACAATGCGATGCGCGCGTCGATGGCGCCCTTGCGTGAATGGCCGGGCTGGCCGATGGCGCCGGTGACCGGGTCGATCACCGTGGTGCTGTGCTTGGCCACGTCGTGCAGCAGGGCGGCCAGGAATACGATCTCCTGATCGGCGCGGGACGCGGCCTGGTATTGCGGCAGCGCGAGCAGCGCGTCCACCACCATTTGCGTATGCGTCCATACATCGCCCTCGCCGTGATAGCGGGGGTCCTGCGGCGTGGTCTTGGCCAGCTCCAGCGCGGGAAAAGCAGCCAGGCACGCGGCATAGTCGGCGCCGCGCCCAGGCGCGGGCACCAGGGCCCGGATCTGTTCGTGATTCATGATGTCTCTCCGGTGCGGGCGTCGCGCAAGGTGTCCCAATCCACCGCGAGGCGCGGGGCGTACAGGTCGACGCCGTCGGCGAGCTGGTTGGGGATGAACGGCTGCTCCGAATGGTGCATGTCCGAATCCAGGATGGCCTGCACGAAGTCGCGCCGCACCCACTTGTAGCGGGCAACGGTCTTGCCGTCGGCTTCGGCCTTGATGTAGAGGCCTTCCGACAGGTCCGACTTGTCGCACTGCTTCCAGGCGCGCGCCAGGTCCAGGCCTTCGCGCAGCACGGTGGCCTCGAAGGCGTCGCGCCAGCCGGCCGTCTTGGCCAGCGACGGCTTGAGCAGGGCCTTCAGGTCCGCCAGCCGCGCGGGCGCCGGGCCTTCGTACAGCACGGGCACGGACAGCACCGGACCATCGGCCAGCAGCGCGCGGCGCGCGCCGGTCGACAGAAACTCGCCGGTGCGCCGGTCCAGCACGCCGAATTCAAAGAAGTGATGCGGCAGGGCGTCGTAGAACACGGAGTGCTTCTTCGACAGGGTTTCGCCGTACATCACATAGCGGTCTTCCAACCGATCCAGCAGCCAGTCCGCATGCGCGGCGGCCCAGGCCTTGACGAAGCTGAACTGCCGCTCGCGGCCGCCGCCCACCAGGTAGTGGCCGCGGGATTGCAGCAGCAGTTCGCCGGACGGGCCGAAACTGATGCCCGTATTGGCGCCGTCCAGCTTTTCTTCGACGACGAGCGTCTGGCCGGCCAGTGTGCGATAGGGCACGTGGTCATGGCCTTCGTCCCCGTCCTGCAGGCGCGAGCCTTCCAGGTGGGGCGTTCGGGGGTATCGGAACAGGTCAAGCGATTGCGCGTAGGCGCAGAAATCCAGCGTCATGGGTCTTCTCCAGCAAATGGGAAAAGCCGACGACACAGTCTTTACGGGAGGGGAAGCGGGGATGTGTTGTGTTGCGCTTCCTGGATCCGCGCCTGCCGGGCGGGGGTGTGCTCATTACATGGCGTCGAGCAGCGAATGCGGGCAGGCTGACCGCGGTACCAGGACGGTACTCGTCGGCGTTCAGGCGATTTGACGAATGGCAGACACGGTTGCACCCAGAAAGCGGAAAGCGTTGAAAAAGCAGGGCCGAATGCTAAGTCAGCGCGGCGGCGCTTGTCAATGCGCCGCCGCGTTTGTGGCAGGACCGCGTCAGGCGGGCGGCGCGGCGCGCAGCACGATCTGCGTGATCTCCGACGGCCGGCCAAGCCGGATCGGAAAGCCCGGCCAGAGGCCCGCGCCGTTGCTCACGTAGAGCTGCATGTTGCCGACCTGGTACATGCCCGACACGTAGCCTTCGTTGGCCAGTTGGGTGATGAAATGCGGGCCCAGAATCTGTCCGCCGTGCGTGTGGCCCGACAGTTGCAGACCCGCGCCGGCTTGCGCGTGGCGGACGGCGCCCACCGGCCGGTGGCTCAAGAGGATCACCGCCGACGACGGCGGCACGCCCTTCATGGCTGCGTCGATGTCCGGCAGGGGCTGGTTCACGCGCGCCGCCACGCTGTCCGTGATGCCCGCCAAGACCAGCGGCTGGCCGTCGCGTTCAAGCGTCATGTGCTCGTTGAGCAGCATGCGCAGGCCGAGTTTCTTGAAGGCGTCGATCCAGCCCAGGTACTCGGCGTAATACTCGTGGTTGCCCGGGATCGCCACTACGCCGTATTGCGCGCGCAGATCGGCCAGCGGTTGCACGTCGGCGGCGCGCGCCGCGGGCGTGCCATCGACCAGATCGCCCGTGATCAGCGTCAGGTCCGGCTTGAGCGCATTGGTGCGTGCCACGACGGCCTGCATCCAGTCGCCTTGCAGCAGTCGGCTGGCGTGCAGGTCGGTCAGATGCACGATGCGAAAGCCGTCATACGCCTGCGGCAGGTTGGGCAGGGCGACCTCGATCGTCTTGACCTCCGGCACGCGCACGGCCTGCCAGACGCCCAGCGCCGACAGCGCAAGCGCGGCGACGGCGGACACGGCGCGCAGACGCGTGCAACCCAGCACCGCGCGGCCGCGGCCCCGCGAGAACAGCGACACGACCAATCCCGCCACGTCCGTGACGAAAAGGAAGGCGGCCAGCAGGATGAGCGCGCCGAACGCCCAGCCCAGCGCCATCAGCACGGCGGCGGGCACCTCGGGCGATGCCATGGTGCCGAAGAAGGTGCGGGTGATGAGATGGTGCTCGGCGGCCAATACGACCAAGACCGACAGCAGCACTCTGCCGGGGGCGGGCCACTTCAATTGCCAGACGAAGCGCCAGATGACGTAGAGCGCGATAAGCCCTGTGATGACATGAAACACGTGCGAAATCCTGAATCTCGTTGTTGGAATCGCCCGGCTCGGCCTGCGCCGCCGCCCGAGCGAAGTTTCCCGCGAGGGAGCGCCGATTAAACACTGGATTTTGCGCGGCGGCTGAAACATGGCGCGCGCGGATGGCGGGCCGGCGAAGGTCGGTGTCTGACACCCGGGTGAGATGGACATCAGCTTGGGCTGCTTTCTCTAGGGTGTCAGACACCGGGTGCGCCGCTGGATTACCCCAAAGTTGTTGGGTATCCTGCGTTATCACGGCGAGCCGGCCCGCGCCGGTGGCTGCGCAGCGGTTCTATGTGGTGCGCGCATCCGGCAGCCACGCTGAGTCGGGGCGATTCGCGGTTGGTTCCTCTTCAGGAGCAACATGGCAAGAGAACGCAGGGTGCGCTTGTTGACCGTGCTCATTTCGCTGGCGGTGCTCAGCGTGGCGGTCGGCTTTTTCAATGCCATGTATGCGGGCTACCAGGCGCAGAAGACGCAGGTCGTCAAGAACACGCTCGACTCCAATCTGGCCTACGCGCAGAAGCTGGCCGACATCATCAACCTGTATATCCAGACGGGCGACCGGCAGCTCACCGCCGGCGCGAACCGCATTCCGCGGCTGGCGGATGCGCCCGGCGTGCTCCAGGGCGAACTATCGGAGCTGGCCGCCACGATAGAGGGCGTGACGGCCGTGCTGCTGGCTGATCGCGATGGCCAGATCACCCGCCGGTCCCAAGGCGGCCCGCTGCCGCTGGCCGCAATCAGGAAACTGGACGAACTGGGCGTGCGCGAGCTACGCGCGGGGCAATGGGCGCAACCGTGCTGTCTGCCGGGCGCCCGTTTTGCGACGCTGACACTGGTGGAGCCTGTGCCTGTGCCTGTGCCAGGCCCGCAGAACGCGGTCTCGGGCTATCTCGCCGCCGTCGTCGTGCTGGAACACGGCAGCGGCCTGGACCGGCTGGTCGGCCAGCACGCATATGCGGACGGCACGTCCGTATACCTGGTCAATGGCGCGGGCCAAATGCTGTACCGCCATGGCGCGGACGCAGACATTGTGAGCGCGGTCCAGGCGCGCCTGTCGCCCGCCAAAGGGCCGGGCGTGGAGCAGGTCACGGACGCTTCCGGCGCGGCGGTGATCGCGGGGTACGCGCCGCTGGTCAAAGGCAACTGGGCCGTCGTGGTGCAGCGTCCTCTCGAGAGCGCGCTGTCGCCGCTGAAAGACCTGTTGGGGGAATCGCTGCAGTTTGCGGTTCCGGCCGTGGCGCTGACCCTGTTGCTCGTCTGCGCATGCGCCTACGCGATCGCGCGGCCGCTCGCGCGGCTTGCCGACGCCTTTGCGAGCGACGAGCCGGTCGGTCCCTCGGCCTTGCGCGCCAGCACGCTCAAGACCTGGTATTTCGAGGCCGAAAAGCTGCGGCAGGCGCTGGCGGCCGCGCAAGCGCGCCATCGGGACGAGGTTGGCCGGCTGAACACGGAATCGCTGACCGACCCCATGACCGGGCTGATGAATCGCCGCGCCTTGCGCGAGCGGATCGACGAGCTGGTGGCGGGCGCGGCGCCGTTCGCGGTCATTGCGCTCGATCTGGACCACTTCAAGCAGATCAACGATGTGTATGGCCATCCGACCGGCGACAAGGTTCTGGTCGCCCTGGCGCAGACGCTGCAGGTGAACGTGCGCGCCGGGGACCAGGTCTTTCGCATCGGCGGCGAGGAGTTCGTGATGCTTGTGCCGCAGCTCGGCGCGCGGGATGCCGCACAGGACGCCGCTCAGGACGCTACGCAGGAGGCGGCACAGATGGCGGCTCAGGCGGCCGAGCGGATCCGGGCGGCCGTGGCGGCGCGTCCGATGCCCGATGGCGTGCGCCCGGTAACCGTGTCGGTGGGCGTGGCGCTATGGCCGCGGCATGGCGCATCGCCGCAGGCCGTCATCAAATGCGCCGATCAGGCGTTGTACCAGTCGAAGCAGTCGGGGCGGGATAGGGTGACGATGTGGGAAGCGGCAGCCGAGGCTTGAACACGCCCGGTCGCGGCGTGCGCGTGTGCCGCGGCGGCGGCGGGTCCACGTCGGGTTCCACCGGCTTCTACATGACCCAGCTCGGCGGCGGCGACACGGTGTCCAAGTCAGTGCCCATTTATCTGGAAGGCGTCCTCGCAGGCAGCCGCTACGACCCGACCTTCGTCGCCACGCAGGGCGCGGAGACGCGCAGCATCCCGACCAAGTGGAACAGCGTGTCGGCCACGGGCGGCATCGGCTGGGATTTCAAGCTGACCGATGAATTGAAGCTGCGTCCGATCTTCAACTTTGCGCTGGGCAATGTCACCAGCGACCTGCGCGCCGCAAGCTGGTACGTGGGCCAGCGCACGGGCCGGGACGTGGATTTCCTGGACGGGGGCTCATTGAACGCCTACGGGCTGGGCGGGTCGCTGATGCTGGACTACGAGCATTACCGGCCGGGCTACGAAGTGGACGTGGAACTGCGCTATTCCGACATCCGGCTCAAGAGCTTTGACAGTTCGTCCGTCGTGCAGGGCAACGCGGTGGCGCAGTCAGCCAATCTGTGGGCGCGCTACCGGGCGCCTACCGGGTTCGTGCTGTTGCAGCGCCCGCTGCGTTATGTGCTTGAACTGACGCACTCAGAATTCCTGGGCGATCAGCGTGGGGCGCTTGGCTTCGACCGGCTGACGGCATTGGGGGCAGGGCTGGAACTGGACTCCAGCGCGTGGCGGTTCAGGCGCCCGCCAACCCCGTGAAGAACCGCTTCGCGTTGGATTCCAGGCCTTCGATGTAATACCCGCCTTCCTGCACGATCAGCGTCGGCAGATTCAGCCCGCCAACCTCGCGGCCCAGACGCTCGAAGCCGTCTTCGGACACGCTGACCATCGCCTGCGGATCCTTTTCGAAGATATCGAAGCCCAGCGACAGCACCAGCGCATCGGGCTGGAACAACGTGATCGCGCGGCGTGCCTGCGCCAGCCGGTCGAAGAACACGGATTCGGGCGAGCCGTGCGGCATGGGCAGATTGATGTTGTAGCCATAGCCCGCGCCCGCACCACGCTCGTCTTCAAAGCCTGCGACCACCGGATAGAAGTTCTCGGGATCGCCGTGGATGGACACGTACAGCACGTCGCTGCGTTCGTAGAAGATCTCCTGTATTCCCTGGCCGTGGTGCATGTCGGTGTCCAGGATGGCCACGCGTGGGAATCGGGATGTCAGCCGCTGCGCCGCGATAGCGGCATTGTTCAGATAGCAGAAGCCGCCCGCCGCGTCGCGCCGCGCATGGTGGCCGGGCGGCCGGCAGATCGCGTAGGCGTGGCGGTCGCCAGCCAGCAGGGCATCGGCGCCAGCCACGGCGCATTGCGCCGACCAATACGCCGACTGCCACGTCTTCGGTCCGACCGGGCAACTGCCGTCGGCCAGGTAGCGTCCGGCCTTTGCCAGCACGCCGCGCAACGCGTTGGGTTCACGCACGAAGACATTGGACACCACCTCGCCGCCCCAATCCCCGGGCAGCTTCATCCAGTCTTCATGCGCGTCCTGCAGAAAGCGCAGGTAATCCAGGCTGTGCACCGCCGCGATCGCGCCGGCGCCGTGGTCGGCGGGCGCCTGGACGTCGAATCCCAGTTTGCGAGCCGCCTGCACCATGCCGTCCAGCCGCGACGGCACCTCCTGCGGCGTGCGCATCTTGCCGCGCGAAAAGTAGGTCTGGGGATGGTGAAGCTTTTGATCGTCGTGGAAGAACGCCTTCATGCCTGGGACCTCTGGGGTGGTTGACTCGCGAAACGCGCGGCGGCGGTGGATAAGAAACCATGAATTCTTATCCAGCGGCGTGGCGCTGCTTATGGGGGATTACCCGCGCCGCGCGTATCGAAGTCCAGCCAGACCCGACTTTCCCACTATTGCGGGGTGATCTGCGCCGCCTTGACGATGTCCCGCCACTTTTCGCCCTCGGACACGTTGAAACGGGCAAACGTGGCGGGATCCGATCCCACCGGCTTGGCTCCCAGGCCAGCGTATTGCGTCACGACGTTGGGCTGTTTGAGCGCCCGCGCCGCGTGCTCGGACAGCTTGGACACAATGGCCGGCGGCGTGCCCTTGGGCGCCCACAGGCCGTACCACGTGCTGATGTCAAAGCCCGGGAATCCGGATTCGGCCATGGTGGGCACGTCGGGCAGTTCATCCACGCGGCGGCTGGTCGTGACCGCCACCGCCCGCAGCTTGCCCGACTTGATGAACGGCATTGCCGATGGCATGGAATCGAACATCAGCTGAATCTGCCCGCCCACCAGATCCGTCAGCGCGGGCGCGCTGCCTTTGTAGGGCACGTGCTGCATCGGCAAGCCGGAGCGTACCTTGAACGATTCGCCGGCAAGCTGCTGCGCGGAAGCCGAGCCCGCCGATCCGAAGTTCAAGGGCTGCGCCTTGCCCTGCGCCACAAGGTCCTGCACGGTGCGCACCTGCGACGTCTGCGGCACGACCAATACGAGCGGCACGTCCGCAAGCTGCGTGATGGGCGCGAAGTCCTTGAAGGCGTCGTAGCGCATCGACGCGTAGATGTACGGGTTGATGACGTGCAGCGACGCGTTGGCCAGGAACGTGTAGCCGTCGGGGGCGGCGCGCGCCACGAGGTCCGCGCCGATCATGCCGCTGGCGCCGGGCTTGTTGTCGACGACGATGTTCTGGCCGATGGTCTTGGACATTTCCGCGGCGACCAGGCGCGCCACGATGTCGGTCGGCCCGCCCGGCGGGTAGGGCACCACCATGGTGATGGGTTTGCTCGGATAGGCGTCGGCCGCCTGCGCTGGGACAGGCAGGCAGGCGCAGCCGGCGGCCAGCGTTATGGCGGCAAGCCGGAAGTTGTTGGTACGCATGGGGTTGTCTCCGTCGTTATCGTGATCGCCACCTTGCCGACGACTTGTCGGCTTTCCAGGGCGGCGAGTGCTGCGGCAAGGCCGGTGATCGGATAGATCGCCGTTACAGCCGGCCGGATCCGCTGGCGGCGGGCCCAGTCGAACAGGGTGGACATGGTCCGTTGCACGGCGGACGCGTGGACGATGCGTTCGTCCGCGGGCGTCCAGCCGATGTAGCGGCCAAAGAAAAACCCATGCAGGGCAATGTTCTTCACAAGCAGCAGGTTCAGCGGCACCTCGGGGATGCGGCCGCTGGCGAAACCCACCGAGACCATTCGGGCATTGGCCGCCGCGGCGCGAACGCTGCGTTCGAAGGCGTCGCCGCCCACGGCGTCCAGCACCACGTCCGCGCCGCGCCCGCCGCTGGCCGCCTTGACGGCCTGCGGCATGGCCTCGTCGGCTGCGAACGCCTGCGCCGCGCCCGCGTCCAGCGCGGCCTGGCGCTTGGCCGTCGTGCTGGCGCAGGCCAGCACCGTCGCGCCCAGCGCCGACGCAATCTCCACGGCCGCCAGGCCCACGCCCGAGCCCGCGCCCAGCACCAGCACCGTGTCGCCGGGCTGCATCGCGGCGCGCCACAGCAGCGCGCCCCACGCCGTGCCGTACGAGATGGGAATGGGCAGCGCGGTCAGAAGCGGCAGATCCTCGGGCACGGGATAGACGGTGTATTCCGGCACGGTCAGGCGTTCGGCATAGCAGCCCCAGCGCGCCAGCGCGACCACCTTGTCGCCGGGCTTGAACCGCGTGACCTTGGCGCCGCACGCGATGACGCGGCCGGCGGCCTCCGTGCCGGGCGCAAACGGCAGCGGCGGACGGCTTTGATAGCGTCCCTCGATGAGCAGCTTGGTTGCGTGGCTGACGCTTGCATGTTCGACGGCGATGGTCACCTCGTCGAGCGCGGGCGCCGGCGCCTCGGGAAGCTCGCCGGGCAGCACGTCCTCAACCGGACCGTGGCGATGGCAGACAAGGGCACGCATCAATGAACCTCCTTCGCAGATGCCGCCTGGCGCAGCACGCCAGCGTCCAGCATGGCCTGGATGTCGGCGCGTGGCACACCCCATTCGATCAACACGTCCACGGTGTGCTCGCCGACCGAGGGCGCGGCGGCGAGCGGCCGGCGAGATAAGGCTCCGGCCGCGCGCGCGTAGGGCAGGGGCTCGCCGCCGGGTTGCGCCAGTGGTTCCAGCAATTCCAGATGCGCTGCCTGCGGATGCGCGGCCAGACCGTCGTAATCCCGCACACGCGCATGCAGCACATCTTCGCGCGCTAGCCGTTCCACCCAATGCGCGGCTGGGTGCAGCGCCAGTTGTTCCGCCATGTCCCGATGCAGGCGCTCGCGCTGCGCCATGCGCCCCGCGTTGGTTGACAAGGCGGGATCCGCCAGCCAGTCGGCCAGATCGAGCGCGCGGCACAGGCGGGCGAACTGATCATTGTTCAGCGCCAGCACCGACAGGCGCGCGTCCGCCGTGTCGAAGACGCCATTGGGCGCGCTGACCGCCACGGCTTCGCGCTGTCCCGCAATGCCGTACGCCAGGATGTCATTTACCTGCAGGGCCGCGCAGGCCTGCAGCAGATTCAGTTGCACATGCTGGCCGCGGCCGCTGCGGGCCTGCTGGTAGAGGGCGGCGCTGGCCGCTTGCACGGCGTACAGCGCGGTGGCGATGTCCGCCATCAAGAGGCCGATGCGGCGAGGCTCGCCAGCGGGCGTCTGGTTGGCGAACATCAGGCCGCTGTCGGCCTGCATCACCGAATCTGACGCCGGCGCGTTCGCGTAGGGGCCGTCCGGTCCGTAGCCGCTGATGGATACGTAGACCAGGCCCGGGCAACGCGCGGCCAGGCTGTCGTAACCCACCCCCATGCGCTCGGCGACCCCGGGGCGGAAATTCTGGATCACGAGGTCCGCGCGCCGCGCCATGTCCGCAAGCAGCGCCTTGCCCCGTGGCTGGCGCGCATCCACGCACACGCCGCGCTTGCCGACGTTGTAGGCGATGGACAGCGCGCTCTGGTCCTCGCGCAAGACGCCAACGTGCCGGCCCCAGTCACCGTCGGGCGGTTCCACCTTCACGACGTCGGCGCCTTGCTGCCACAGCATCTGCGCGCAATACGGGCCCGCGATGCCTTGGCTGAGATCCAGCACGCGCAGTCCGGAATAGGGTCCGCAAGAAGCGTCGATCGGCGGGGTGGGCATGGTGGCTGTCGGTCCGAAGCAGGGGTCTTGGGGCGATGAAGACGATGCTAGACTCGGCCGACGCATTGGACAATCCACCGGTTTGTGCCTGGAATGGTGAATCATGATTGACAATATGCCGGACCTGAATCTCGTCAGACTGTTCGTCGCGATGGTCGAATCGCGCAACCTCAGCGCGGCCGCGCAGCGTTGCGGCATGACGCGGTCGAATATGTCGCATCGCTTGAAGCGGCTGGAACTGGACCTGGGCGCGCAGCTGTTCCGGCGCACCACCCGGCATGTCGAGCTGACGCAGGCCGGCCAGTTGCTGTACCAGCATGGCATCCGGCTGCTGGACGAAATGCGCGCGGCGCAGGCGGCCATCGACAGCATGGATGGGACCGTGCGCGGCGATGTGCGCATCCGGCTGCCCACTGGCCTCGGGCACCTTTATCTGGCACCGGTACTGCTGGATTTTGCACGCGCGCATCCCGACATCGCGCTGCGCGTGCACATCAACGATGGCATCGGCGACCTGATCTCCGCCGAAGTCGACATTGCGCTCAAGATCACGTCGTCCCCGCCCGAAGACCACGTTGCGCGGCGGCTGTGCGGCATCCAGTGGTGCCTGTGCGCCTCGCCGGATTTTCTGGCGCGCAACGGGCCGGTGCAACGCATGGAGCAGTTGGGCCGCTGCGACCTGATCGCGCCGCAATCGCTGGGCCGGCGCTTCGACCTGCGGCTCAAGCAGGCGCATGGCGATCCGCTGATCCTGCGCGTCGCCCCACGTTTGCAGTCGGGCGATTATCCGTTTTTGCGCGAGGCGGTTCTGGCGAGCCTGGGCGTGGCCCTGCTGCCGCGATATGCCGTGTGGGAATTGCTGCGCAACGAGACGCTGGTGCAAGTGCTGCCGGCGTTCGAGCCCGAAGGCGTGGGCGACGCCATCTACCTGCTGACCGCGCCGAACCGCTTTCCGTCCATGGCCACACGCGTGCTGGCCGACTTCATCCGCGCGCACATCGAGCGCCATGCGCAGGATTGGGACGTGGCCGCCTCGGCCGAATGCGCTTAAGTGCCCGCGCGATCCTGCGCCACCTGCGCGATGGCAGCGTGCACGTCATCCACATGCACCATCAGTTCCCGCACCTGCCGCAACAACGCGAACTGGTTCAGCACGGCGCTCCAGCGCGGCGAAACCAGCAGTTGTTGCCACACAGGCGCAAGCGCCGACGCGTCCGGCGCCTCGCCCGCGCTTACCAAGCTGGCGTAGTCCAGGCTTTCCTGCGCGGAAAGCAGTTGCATGCGGCCCGCGGCATTGAGCAGGCGTGGCGCGGCATCCACCGGCGCATCGGAAAAGTACAGGATCGTCCTGACGAGATCAGCGTCCTCCGCCGACAGGGCCGCCAGCGCCGCGCCGCGCAGGCGTACCGGCCCCTGGTGGCTTTCGAACGCATAGGTGGTCTGCGCATCCGCGTGCGCTAGCAATCGCAGGCCGCGCAGCAAGCGAGGCAGGTCGGTCGTTGCGGCGTCCGTGGATGCCTTGGCTTCCACCAGCACGCACACGTCCCAGACCGGATCCGACGCGTCGCCAGCAGCCTGGCGCAGCAGCGCCACGTCCCATTCGGTCTTGGCGCGGTCGGCGTTGCCTGGCATTGACGCTGGCACGCGCATCGACGTTGCAACCCGATAAGTCTCGCCGGTGATGTGAGCAAGATGCTCGGCCAGCGCCGCAATGGCCTGTTCGGCCAGGGCTTCGACAGCAATGCCACGGCGGCGCGCGTCCAGCCCCTGCGCGGCGGCCTGCGGGGTGCCGGGGCGGGGACCTTGCCGTTGCCAAAGGGTTTGATAGCGCTGGACCAGCGGATCCGACGCCAACGCAACCATCCGCCGAAGACGCGCCAAGGGGGGATCGTGCAACAGCCGGTCCCGGGGGCCGGCGATTGCCGAGTCTGCGACGGCATCCGACGGCGGCGCGGTAAGCAGTCTCTGCGCGCCTAGCGTCAACGCGGCCCAGTCCTCGGCCGCGGCCGCCGCATGCAACGCGCCAAGCGCATCCATCAATGGCCCGGCCGGCATTCCCCGACGCTTGCCGGGATGCGCAAACGCGTCGACCGCCGTACGCACGGCGCGCCGGTCCGCCTGCGCGTGCGCCGAGAGCGATGCGTGTTCGCGAACCAGCGGGGATTGATGCCGCAGCACCATGGCCTGAAACGCGGGGTCTCCGCCGCGTTCGCGCAGCGCGTGCCGAATCAGTTGCGACAGCGCGCCAACGAACAGGCGTTCGGAAGCCGGTGGCGGCGCCGCACCAGCACTTAGCGCGACGCGGGCCTGTTCGATGGCGATGGCAAGCGCCGTCGCCGGGTCGGAATCTTCAAGCCCGATGCGGACCGCGGGCAGTGGCCCCACGCAATAGCGGCGCGCGATGGCGCGCAGCGTCTGGTCCAGCAACGAAAGCGGCAAAGCAGAGGGCATGAAGATTCCGTGTCATGTCCGGCCTCGCTGCCAACGAACTACCAAGGAACGATCGACAAGGCGACCGAAGCGACGACGACCACGACAATAATCGTGAGGATGTGATTTGTACGCATATTCTCTCCTTTAAGCCACCGGTCAACACTACCGGCTTACGTGGCCCCCGTCTGCAACTGAACTTTTAATTTCTCATCGGATGTTAGCGGCGCGTTTGCCGAGCACTGTTACTGCGTCCTAGCGGGGTATAACCAAGGTCATGCGGCCGCGAAATCGTCGCGCCGCGCCGATCGGGAGGTGCCATGCGCGACATCGTGCAATTGCGTCCGGAAGGCCTGTATTGCCCAGCCGGCGGCTTTCATATCGATCCGTGGCGGCCGGTTGACGTCGCCGTGCTCACGCATGGACACGGCGATCATGCGCGCTCGGGCATGGGGCGTTACCACACCAGCGCCGAAGGCCTGCCCATCCTGCAATGGCGGCTGGGCGACCAGGACTACCGGGTTCATGCATACGGCGAAGTCTTCACGCTGGGAAATGCGCGCGTGTCGCTGCATCCGGCGGGCCACGTGCTGGGATCGGCACAGGTGCGCATCGAAGTCGACGAAGAAGTCTGGGTCGTGTCCGGCGACTACAAGCGCCAGCCCGATCCAACGTGCAGCCTGTTTGAAGTCGTGCCCTGCGACACCTTCATCACCGAGGCTACCTTTGGCCTGCCCATCTACCGCTGGCCCAGCGCCTCGGACGTGGCGCGCGACATCGTGCAATGGCGCGACCACTGCGCCGCGCGGGGCGAGGCCGCGATTCTCTATTGCTACGCCCTGGGCAAGGCGCAGCGCGTGCTGGCCGAATTGATCCCCTTTGCGGATCGGCCCGTCTACCTGCACGGTGCGATCGCCGCGGGCGTGGATGTGTATCGCAAGGCCGGCGTGCCGCTGGCCGACACGCGGCTGGTCATCGACGCGGACGGCGCGTCCTCAGTCTCGGGAACGGGATTTGCTGGAGAGCTGATCCTGGCGCCGCCGTCGGCGGCGGGTAGTGCGTGGCTGCGGCGCTTTCGCAAGGCGCAGCATGGGTTTGCGTCGGGTTGGATGCGGCTGCGCGGCAACCGGCGGCGCCGCAACATGGACCGTGGCTTTGTCGTCTCGGACCACGCGGATTGGCCGGACCTGTTGCGCACCATCCGCGACACCGGCGCCAAGCGCGTCATCGCCACGCACGGCGACACCGAGGCGCTGGTGCGCACGCTGAATGAATCTGGCATCGCCGCGGAGACGCTGGTGACGCAGTATGGCGAAGACGACTAGGGCGGGCATCGGACGCCCTACAGGATCGACAGGGGAACGGACGCAGGCATGAAGCGATTCGCGGCGTTGTATCAGGAGCTTGACCGCAGCACCGCCACCTTGGACAAGCGCGCGGCGCTGGTGGCGTACTTCCGCGATGCGCCGCCGCGCGATGCGGTGTGGGCGTTGTATCTGCTGGCCGGCGGCAAGATCACCAGCACGCGCAAGAAGATCGCGGGGGTGGGCGAGTTGCGGGCCTGGGCGGCCGACGCATCCCACACCGCGCCCTGGCTGCTGGACGCCTGTTATGACCAAGTCGGCGATCTGGCCGAAACGCTGGCGCTGCTGGTCCCGGATCCGGAGGTGGCCGCACCGGATCGCGGCCTGGCTGATTGGATCGAAGAAATTCTGCTGCCCGTCGCGAACCGCGATGAGTCCGAGCGGCGCGAGGTCGTCGTCTCGGCCTGGCTAGGCTTGCCCTATGCGGAGCGCCTGGTGTTCAACAAGCTGCTGACCGGCGCGCTGCGCGTTGGGGTGTCTCAGCGCATGGTGCAGCAGGCGCTGGCCGAAATGTCGGGCGTGCCCATCGCTCGTATCGCGCAGCGCATGCTGGGCGCCTGGTCGCCCAGCCCGGCGTTCTTGCGCGATCTGCTCAGCGCCGAGGAGCTACCCGGCGACCGCCAGCAGCCCTATCCCTTTTTCCTGGCGTCGCCGCTCGAAGGCGATCCCGCCGTGCTCGGGCCCATCGGCGACTGGCTGCTCGAATGGAAGTGGGACGGCATCCGCGCGCAGCTCATCCGGCGGCGCGGCGAGGTCTCCATCTGGTCGCGCGGCGAAGAGCGGCTGGACGGGCGCTTTCCGGAGGTTGAAGCGGCGGCCGCCGCGCTTGACGTGGACTGCGTCATCGACGGGGAGCTCCTGGCCTGGCAGGACGGCAATACGGATCCCATGCCGTTCTCGGCGCTGCAGACCCGCATCCAGCGCCTGAAACCCGGGCCCAAGTGGCTGGCCGAGGCGCCCGTGCAACTGCTGGCTTATGACCTGCTCGAACTCGAAGGCGCCGACCTGCGCGAGTTGCCGCAGGCCGAACGGCGCGAGCGGCTGGAGGCGCTGCTGCGCCGCCATCCCGACCCGCGGCTGCGCATGTCGCCGGCCGTCGCGCCAGCAAGCTGGGACGAAGCTCATGCGCTGCGCGGCGAGTCGCGCGAGCGCGGCGTTGAAGGTTTCATGCTCAAGCGCCGCATCGCGTCGTACCAAAGCGGCCGGCGGCGCGGCGACTGGTGGAAGTGGAAGATCGATCCGCTCACCATCGACGCCGTGCTGCTGTACGCGCAATCCGGCCACGGCCGCCGCAGCACGCTCTATACCGACTACACCTTTGGGCTGTGGGAAGGCGACGCGCTGGTGCCCATTGCCAAGGCTTATTCGGGCCTGGACGACAAGGAGATCCTGGAACTGGACCGCTGGCTGCGCGCGCACACGCGCGAGCGCTTCGGTCCGGTGCGCTCGGTCGAGCCGGTGCAGGTCTTTGAACTGGGATTCGAAGGCGTGAACGTGTCCAAACGGCACAAGTCCGGGATCGCCGTGCGCTTTCCGCGCATCCTGCGCTGGCGGCACGACAAGCCGGCGGATCAGGCCGACCAGCTCGACACGCTGAAGGCGCTGGCGCGATGAGCGGCGCGGCTCGGGGCTGGGACGCACCGCTGGTTGCGTGGTTCACGGCGCGCGGCTGGAAGCCTGCGCCATTCCAACGCGAGACGTGGCGCCGCTATCTGGATGGCGAGTCCGGCCTGTTGCACACGCCGACCGGCAGCGGCAAGACGCTGGCGGCATTTGGCGGCCCGCTGCTGCAGGCGCTTCACGAAGGCAAACCCGAAGGCAAACCCGACGTCACGCGGGCGAAAGCAGCCACGGGCGAGGGCCCGCGGGTCCTGTGGGTCACGCCGCTGCGTGCGCTGGCCGCGGACACGACCCGTGCATTGACGCAGACGGCGAGCGACCTGGGCATCGACTGGACCGTGGCGTTGCGCACCGGCGACGCCAGTGCGCGCGACAAGCGGCTGGCGCGGCAGGGCAAGGCGCACGTGCTGGTGATCACGCCCGAATCGCTGGCGCTGCTGCTGTCGTACGCCGATGCCTCGCTGCGCTTTCGTGCCCTGCGCTGCATCGTGGTCGACGAATGGCACGAACTCCTGGGCAACAAGCGCGGTGTGCTGCTGCAACTTTGCCTGGCGCGGATCCGCAAGCTGTCGCCAGCAGCGTGCACGTGGGGGTTGTCCGCCACGCTCGGCAACCTGGAGGAGGCCCGGGCGGTGCTGCTGCCGCAGGCGCCAGGCAGCGCGCTGGTGGCGGGCGCCAAGCCCCGCAAGATTCAGATCTCCACCTTGCTGCCCGAACGCAGCCGGGCGCTGCCGTGGGCCGGCCATCTGGGGCTGTCGCAGCTCGAACGCGTCTTCAAACGTCTTTTCGATGTGCGGGCCACGCTGCTCTTTACGAACACGCGCGCGCAGGCCGAACTGTGGCATCGCGCGCTGGAATCGATCTGGCCGGAGGATCCGCGCACGCTGGCGCTGCATCACGGCTCGCTGGATCCCAGGTTGCGCGCGACGGTCGAGCAAGGGCTGCGCGATGGCACGGTGCGCTGCGTGGTGGCCACGTCCAGCCTGGATCTGGGCGTGGACTTTCCGGCGGTGGACCAGGTGCTGCAGATTGGCAGCCCGAAGGGCGTCGCGCGCCTGCTGCAACGCGCCGGCCGCGCCAAGCACCGGCCCGGCGAGTCCGGCAACGTGGTCTGCGTGCCCGCGCAGGCGCTGGAACTGATCGAGTATGCCGCGGCCCGGCAGGCAATCTCGCGAGGCGAAATCGAATCCCGGCAACCGCCCATCGGCAGCCTGGACGTGTTGGCGCAGCACGCCGTGACGCTGGCGCTGGGTGGCGGGTTTGAAGCTGGCGATCTGCTTGAGGAGGTTCGCGGCACGCATGCCTACGCCACGCTCGACGCCGCGACCTGGCAGGCCGTGCTGGATTTCATCGTGCAGGGCGGACGCGCGCTCGAAAAGTATCCGGACTATCACCGCGTCGTGCGCGATGAAGACGGCTGCTACCGCGTGCACGACCGGCGCATCGCGTTCCGGCATCGGCTGTCGATCGGCACCATCACGTCAGACGGCGCGGTGGCCGTGAAGTATCTGCGCGGCGGCAGCCTGGGGTCGGTCGAAGAAGGGTTTCTGGCGCGCTTGCGCCGGGGCGACCGGTTCCAGTTTGCGGGGCGCACGCTGGAACTGGTGCGGCTGGAAGGCATGACCGCCTATGTGCGCCGCGCGAAGGGCGGCGACGGCCCCGTTGCCACCTGGCAGGGCGGGCGCATGCCTTTGTCCACGCAATTGGCGAGCGAGGTCGAACGCCTGTATTCCCATCCGGGCGCGCATCCGGAAATGCGCGCCGTCGAGCCGCTGCTGCGCATCCAGGAACAGGCCAGCGCGTTGCCGAACCACGGCCGGTTGGTCGCCGAGCGCATCAAGACGCGGCGCGGCTCGCATCTGTTCCTTTTTCCGTTTGCCGGACGCGCCGTGCATGAAGGAATCGCCGCGATGGTCGCGCTGCGCTGGGGCCGGCGGCAGGCCAACACCATCTCCTACACCGTCAACGATTACGGCCTGATGCTGACGCTGGCCGAACCCGCTGCGCTGGACGACACGTTGCTGCGCGAACTGCTCAGCCCCGACAACATGACGGGCGACCTGCGCGACGGCGTCAACCTGGGCGAAATGGCGCGCCGCCAGTTCCGCGAGATTGCGCGCGTTGCGGGGTTGTTGACGCCGTCGCTGCCTGGGCAGGCGGCGCGCTCGCTGCGGCAGGTGCAGGCATCCAGCGGGCTGCTCTACGACGTGCTGCGCCGCTACGACCCCGACCATCTCTTGCTGGCGCAGGCAGAGCGCGAAGTCTTTGAGCTGCAACTGGAGGCGCCGCGTCTCTTGGCGGCGCTGCAGGACTGCCAGCGCCGCGAGCTGGCCTTGTGCGAGCCGCGCGCGCTCACGCCGCTGTCCTTTCCGTTGTGGACGGAAAGCTTGCGCGGCCAGCTCAGCACCGAAACCTGGCAGGCTCGCGTCAAACGCGCCGCCGAACAACTGGAGAAGCGCTATGCACGCATCGCCTGAGGCGGGGCTTGCGCTGGCGCTGGCAGGCGAGCCCGTCGTGCTGCTGGGCGCGCGCGCCTTGCACTGGCCGGCGCGGTCCCGGCTGGTCATCGCGGACCTGCATCTGGGCAAGAGCCACGTCTTTCGGCAGGCGGGGATCGCCGTGCCGCGCGGCGCCACGATGGACGACCTGCGGCGCCTGTCGGACCTGATCGCCGCCACGGACGCCACTGAACTGCTGATCGTCGGCGACGTCCTGCACGGCCCTGCCGCGCAGGCCGCCTGGCGCGATGCGTGGATCGCGTGGCGCCAGGCGAATCCTGACGTGGACGTGGCGGTGCTGGCTGGCAACCACGACCGCGCGCTGGATGCGCCGACGCTGGGCATGCGCCAGCTTGGCGAGGCGTGGGCAGATGGCCCGTTCCTGTTCCGGCACCTGCCGACGCCGGACACACAGGGCCGGCACGTGATCGCCGGCCACGTGCATCCGAAAACGCGTGTGCCGGGCGTACCGCGCAGTTGGCCGGCATTCTGGCTGCGCCCGGGGATCACCGTGCTGCCAGCCTTCTCGGATTTCACCGGCGGACATGCGGTGCAGGGCGGGCAGGGCGCGTCGCTGGTCGCGTGCGTGGAGGGCGATGCGTTGCCCTTGGGATGGACACCGCCGAACGTGGCGTGACGGGCACGGCGTTTGCTACGTGGGGGTGCACTCCCCGCGTGCACTCCCCCATCCTGTCTGTGACCCGCACCATGACCGAACGCCCAGGCCTGTTATCCCAACCGAATTTCCCGCTTCAACTGATCGGCGAGATGCTGGCCGATGCGCACGCACCTGTCGATCCGAGCCGGTGGCTGCGCATTCTCGTGGAACAGGGATGCGATCAACTACCGCTGCCCGGCTCGGGCCGCACGCTGGATCGTTGGCAGGCGCTGGCTCGCGTGGCGTCGTCGGACCTCAGCCTGGCCAAGCTGTTTGAGGGCCACACCGATGCCCTCGCCATCCTGGCGGAATTGCAAGCGCCCGCGCCACCTGCCCGCAGCCGCTGGGCGGTGTGGTGTGCGGAGCCGCCGGACCACCGCGTCCAGATTCTGCCGCAGCCGGATGGCACGGCGGTGCTGCAAGGCGTCAAGGCTTGGTGTTCGGGCGCGGCATCGGTGACGCACGCGCTGGTAAGCGGTTGGAATCCGGCGGGAGAACCATGTCTGGTTGCCGTGGCAATGGAACAGGACAGCGTCCACGTGACCGGTGCCGGCTGGCATGCCGTGGGGATGCGGGCATCGGCGAGCGTCGACGTGGCCTTTCGCGACGCTGCCTGCACGTTCGTGGGCAAGCCGGGCGACTACGTGCATCGTCCGGGATTTTTGCATGGCGGTGCGGGTATCGCCGCCTGCTGGTATGGCGGACTGGTCCACATCGCGGAATCGTTGCGCCGGGCCTTGCCCCTGAATGCCGCCGACCCGCACAGGCTGGCGCATCTGGGCGCCGTCGATGTGGCGCTGGCGCAAGCGCGGGCGGTGTTGCGCGCGACTGCCGCCGAGATCGATGCGCACCCGCGGCAGCCGTGCGGGCTAGCTTGCGCCCGCGCGCGTCTCGCGGTGGAGTCGGCTGCGGCAGAGGTGATCGGACGGGCGGCGCGCGCGCTGGGCGCGGGGCCGTTATGCCGCGATCCGGACTTTGCGCAGGTGATGGCCGATTTGCCGGTCTTCATCCGGCAAAGCCATGCGGAACGCGACCAGGCGGCGCACGGCCAAGCGGTGCTCGATCATGGAGGCGTGCCATGGGCGCTGTAGCCGCAGACCATTTCGAACGTCTATACCGAGCCGATCCCGACCCCTGGCGCGTGGCAAGCGCGTGGTACGAACGCCGCAAGCGCGGCCTCGTGCTGGCGGCATTGCGCCGCGAACACTATCGCCACGCCTTCGAGCCGGGGTGCGGCACGGGGGAGATGACCCGATGCCTCGCGCTTCGCTGTGCGCGCGTCTGCGCGGTCGACGTCGCGCCGGCTGCGGCCGCGCAATGCCGAGCCCGCGTGGACGGCGAGGGCATGGACCATGTGCAGGTCCTGGCGCTGGATCTGCCGCGGCAGTGGCCCGATACACCGGCCGGCGGCTTTGACCTCATCGTCGTGTCGGAAGTGGCGTACTACCTGGACGACGCCGCGCTCTCGCTGTTCCTGAGCGGCGTCGATGCGTCGCTTGCAGAGCATGGAGAGATCGTCGCCTGCCACTGGCGTCCGGATTTTGCCGATCGTCTTCAGCCCACGGACGCCCTGCATGCGGCGATTGGCGCGCTGCCCGGCCTTTCGCGGGAAGTGCATCACGAAGAAGACGAGTTCCGCCTTGACCTCTGGCGCAGACAACCCCAAGGAAGCCATTCATGATCGGCGTATGCATTCCTGCGCACAACGAAGAGCGCTATATCGGCGCATGCCTGCGCGCCGTCATGCGCGCCTCTCGCCATTCGCGTCTTGGCCGCGAGGCGGTTCGAATCGTTGTGGTGCTGGATCACTGTGCGGATGGGACAGCGCATCGCGCGGCGGGCTGGCCGGTGGATCTGCTGACGGTTCAGGCGCGCAACGTCGGCCTGGCGCGTGCGGCGGGCGCACAGCACCTGCTGGATGCCGGCGCGCGCTGGCTTGCCTTCACTGACGCCGACACCTGCGTGTCGCCCGATTGGCTGGCCGACCAGCTATCGCTGAATGCGGAAGTGGTGTGCGGCACGGTATCGGTCGCCGGATGGGAAGCGCACGGCGCGTTTGCGCAACGCGCACGCCGTGCGTTCGCCGCGCATTACCACGACCGCGACGGCCACCGGCACGTGCATGGCGCCAATCTGGGCGTCGCGGCGACCACGTACCGGCGCATCGGCGGGTTTGCGGCGTTGAACTGCAGCGAAGACCAGGCGCTGGTCGACAAGCTGGAAGCGGGCGGGGCGCACATTGCATGGACCAGCCTGCCACGTGTCACCACAAGCGCCCGGCCATACTCGCGCGTCGACGGCGGTTTCGCCACCGCGCTGCGCGGCGGATGGGACGCAGCGGCGATCGGCCCCGGCACTCAGCCGGATGCGGAGGCGGAGGAGCGTTCACCGTCCTGCCATTGCTTGTGATACGCGATCAGCTGCGTCAAGGCGTGCGCTGCGCTGGCCCGGCGAATGGCGTTGCGGTCGCCGTCGAAGCGCGCCGTCTCGGCGTAAATCGCCGGCGAGGCGTCGGCCGGTCCCGCCTTGAACACCCACGCGTAGCACTGGGTGCCGGCGGGAACGTCGGGATCGGTATCGTCGGTGTCGCCCGGGTTTGAGATCGCCACATTAGCCGGGCTATTGCGGGCCGCGCCCAGGGCCATTTCCCGCGCGACGGCTTCACTTGTGAGATTGTGGCGTTGCAGCGTCCGAGCTGCTACGCCCAGGCACTTTTGCTTGGCGCCCGGGGAGTAGGCGACGAACGCGCAGTCCAGCAGCGCGCCCGCGCCCGGGATGTCGGCAAGCGTGGCGGCGATCAGCCCCGCTGTACAGGACTCGGCCGTCACCAGTTTCAACGAATGCTCATGCATGTAAGCGGCGACCCGTTCGATGGCATTCATTCCCCGTCCCCCTCCTGAGTGAACACCCGGGCGCCCAGCAAGCCGCGTGCCGCCTGTTGCGTCATCGATCCGGGGGCTTGTGTGCAACAGCCACGCCCACCGACCCGCACGGCAGTCGGTATTTGCCGCCGCCCAGCCATGTGACGGGCTCGCCCGTGGGCAGGGTGCAGACATAGATGGGGACGCCGGATGCTTCCTTGCTTCTCCTTGCGATCAAACGCCGTTCTACGCGGCATGTGGAGCGATCGGGGAGTTTTACGATTACATCGGACAGCCTGGATCCTGAAGCCATATTGATCTCCTGAATGTCGTGTGTCGTGTGTCGTGTTGCCGGATGCGGTTGTTCTGCCTTGCCACGGCGTTCTGACCGCATGGTCCATTCTTAGCATCGCGGCGCTCTTTGGCCTATCGGCCATACAGCGTGGACCTGGCGCCGCCCTCTGCGCGATGTGCGCCCGGCACAACACTTGCTGCGGCGAACAGACGGGCAGGCCTTCGGTGCGCGTTTCGGCCCGCACCCCGCCTGCTTGATTCGCAACTTGCAACGGGAGAGACGATATGAGCAGAGACCCGAGGAACACGTCGAACTATCGCGGCGACCGGGAACCGTGGCAGGACCCCGCGCCCTCGTACGGATACCAGGGCGAAGGCACGCGTCAAGGCGGCGCGCGCGACACTCGCGAGCCGGTTCGCAGCCGCAGTGCCGACCCCGGCCGTCCCGCGCAGGACCGCTACCGCGAGCAGGGCGGCGGGACTGGCGGCCAGGGACGCTTCCAAAGTGGCCGGGACCGCAATTATGGCGGCCGGGATCAGGCCTATGACGGTCCCACGTCCTTTGGCGATGACGAAGGCGGTTACTACGGCGACCGTCCGGCATGGCGCGAGGAATCCATGTCGTTCGAAACCGCTGAGCGGGGCGGCTACAACCGGGGTCCGACGGCATGGCGTGACCGCAGTTCGCGCCGGACCGATCCCAAGGGCTACATCCGTTCGGACGATCGCATCCGCGAGAACGTGTGCGAATCGCTGGCCCACAGCGGCCTGGACGTGAGCGACGTCTCGGTCACGGTCCTTGACGGCCATGTCGTGCTGGAGGGCACCGTTCCCAACCGGCGCACCAAGCACCACGTCGAGGATTGCACGGTCGAGTGCGCGGGCGTGAACGATGTCGAGAACCGCATCCGCGTTGGAGGCGGAATGGGCTCGAATTCAGGCGCGAGCAGCTCGGGCCCCGGCAGCACCGGCAACGTCGAAAACGTCGGAACTGCGAAGGAATGACCGGTCCCCGATACGAACCACGATGACCCTGACGAAAGGAGCAGAGCATGACTAAGCACAAGGACAGCACCCGGGAAACGGACAAGCCGGACCGCAGCCAGGACGACACGCCCCGCGAATCGCAGGCAAGTCACGGCGACACGCAGAACCGTACCAAGAAAGAGGGCCATACGACCCAGATCGGTACTGGCCAGGATCAGCAGAGCCAGCGCAACCGCGGGCAGGGCGCCCGATCCAAGCCGTGACATCGCCGCGCGGATCGCGTGCGGACGGTAACCGATGACGCCCGACGCGTTGTGGGATTTTCTGCAGTGGCCGGCCATGGCGGCGTCGCTTGCCGCCGCCTGGCTGGTCGCGTCCCGCAGCGCCGGGCGCCGCACCGCGGGCTTCTGGGTCTTCCTGGCCAGCAACGTGCTGTGGGTGGCCTGGGGGCTTAACGATGACGCCTGGGCGCTTATTGCGCTGCAACTGGGACTGGCGATCCTGAACGTGCGCGGCGTCCTGAAAAACGACCCATAGGGTCCTGTCCGCGCGCCCAAAGGCCTATACTTTTCCGCATCACCTTTTCCGCATCACGCACGCTCCGGCGCACGGCACAGGGCGTCTGCCGCCTTCCCCCGCGCGGCGTTCGCCGGGCAATCATGTGCACAGGGTCATGGCCCCTTTTCCAAGGAGGCAAATCCCATGTCGCGCCCCAGCAGATAGACGGCTTGGCTTTTTACGCTGTTTGTAAATACATCGCCTTCAAGGAGATGTGTGATGAACAAACTGTCCAGCAGCACCTTGGAAACCCTGCGCGCCTCGGCGCGGGGCCCGGTCCTGTCCGCCGGCGACCCCGGCTACGATGAGGCCCGCACGATCTGGAACGCCACGGTAGACCGGCGGCCCGCCGTCATCGCGCGATGCGCGGGGCCCGCCGACGTGCGCCGTGCCGTGGATTACGCACGCGAAAACCAACTGGTGATTTCCGTGCGCGGCGGCGGCCACAACATCGCGGGCACCGCCGTCTGCGATGACGGCATGATGATCGACTTGTCACCCATGAAATCGGTGCGCATCGACCCCGTGCGCGCCAGGGCGTTTGTGGAGCCGGGCGCCACCTTGTCGGACCTGGATCACGAAGCGCAGGCGTTCGGCCTGGCCGTTCCCTTGGGCATCAATTCCACAACCGGCGTGGCCGGCCTGACGTTGGGAGGCGGTTTCGGCTGGCTGACGCGCCGGTTCGGCATGACCGTCGACAATCTGGTGTCTGCCGATGTCGTCACGGCGGACGGCCAACTGCTGCACGCCAGCGAATCGGAAAACCCGGACCTGTTCTGGGCTCTGCGCGGCGGCGGCGGAAATTTCGGCGTGGTCACGATGTTTGAATTCCAGTTGCATCCCGTGGGTCCGGAGGTCTATGGCGGATTGGTGGTGCTGCCGCTGGAACAGGGGCGTGAGGCACTGGCGCGATACCGCGATGCGCTGCGCGCCATGCCGCCGGAACTTACCGTGTGGGCCGTGCTGCGGCAGGCGCCGCCGCTGCCGTTTCTGCCGGAATCGGTGCATGGCAAGCCCATCGTCGCCTTCGCGTCGTGCTACACGGGCGGCGTGGACAAGGGGCCGGACGCCTTGCAAGTGGTGCGCGGTCTGGGCGAACCCTACGGCGAACACCTTGGGCCGATGCCTTACGCGGCCTGGCAGAAGGCGTTCGATCCGTTGCTGACCCCTGGCGCGCGCAACTACTGGAAGTCTCACAACATCGGGGAGTTGGAGGACGATCTGATCGACGCCGTCGTGTCGGCAGTGCAGAACGTGCCGTCGCCGCACTGTGAAATCTTCTTTGGTCATATCGCCGGTGCGGCGATGCAAGTGCCGGTGTCCGCCACCGCGTATCCGCATCGGTCCGCGCAATTCGCCATGAACGTGCACGGACGCTGGGACGATCCGAAGGACGATGAACGGTGCATCGCCTGGGCACGCGACATCTTCAAGGCCACCGAGCCTTGGTCCCAAGGCGGCGTCTACGTGAACTTCCTCACGCAGGACGAAACCGCGCGGGTCGGCGCGGCCTATGGCGAGAACTTCGACCGATTGGTCCAGGTGAAGACCCGCTACGACCCGCACAACCTCTTCCGGCATAACCAGAACATCAAGCCCGCCGCGATTTGAGGTGTTGATTCGGGTATGGACCGGCCGCGCGGCCGGTCCGTCATCGGCGGCGTTCCGCTGCGATTTTCACTCGCTTCAGCCATTGAATTGGCCTAACTAGCCCGAAAACGTCACGTTTATCCGGCTTTAGAGCGGGCTACCGTCCCTATAATTAAAAAGTTACTAGAGTTTTCAATTTCGGCGTTTATTGCCGATTATGTCGCAATTTATTGCAATTAACCTCGTAGATTCCCGATGAATTCGTCTTTCCGCTCGATCTGGAACCAGGCCCTGGGCGCCTGGGTGGCTGTACCCGAATTTGCCCGGGCTCGTTGCAAGGGGGCGGGAAGTAGTGGTGGCGGCGCAACCGTTACCGAAGCGCGCCGTGTGCCGCGCAGGGCTGGACTGGGGCTGGCGATCGCCGCAGCGTTCGGCGGCTTGGCGGTGCCCCTGGCGGTCCAGGCTGCGTGCGATCCCATGGGCGCGGGCATAACGATCAATTGCCGCGATGCCTCTTTAGGCTTTACATCATCGTTCAACAACATGCCGGTCAACATACTGAGCGGCGCCACCGTTGTGCCCGGCCCGTTCCATACTGGCGACGCAATCGTCGCTTTGCTGGGCAACAACGTCACGTTCAACAACGCGGGATTGGTGGCCCCTTCGACGACCGGTGTCACTCCCTTGCTGCTTTCCGGCGTGAAGATCGGTAATCCGAACAACAGCAACGTCAACATCACCAATTCCGGGTCACTTCGCGGCACCAGCGATGGCGCGATCGGTTCGTGGTCTTCAAACTCCGTGGGGCCCGCGCTGCTGGTGAACAATGGCGCCTGGGGCACGGTGACCATTACCAATACCATTACGGGAACGATTGATGCCATTCCCGTCTTAGCGGGAACGCCGGTCGCGAATGAGGACATTCCGGTCGTTCTCATCATGAATGCCAATGTTCCCATGGGCACCGGCCCGCGCGTCGATATGACAAACAGCGGCACGATCATCGGTCGCGTGGCTTTCCAGGGCCGCGACGTCGCGTCTAGCTCGAACGTGTTCACCAATGCAGGCACGATCAACGGCAGCGTCTCGCTAGGTGCGGGACCGGGCGCGAACACCTTCAATGCGTTGACCGGATCCATCGTGAGCCGCGGGCAGGGCACCGCGGTCGGGCTGGCGGTAACCGGCACCAACATCACGTTCGCCGCGACTGGTCTCGTTGACGGCGGCGCGGGCGGCGACAACGTCCTCAACCTGTTGAGCAATATCGGCGGCGTATCGGGCACTGGCAATGTCGGCGTGATTGACGGCGAAAACTTCATCAACTTCAAGCGGCTGGCCGTCGGAAGCGGCGAATGGACGCTTTACGGCCAGTTCTCTGGCGGTCCGGGATCGTCAGTGGAACTGAACGGCGGCTCGCTGGCGATCAACAACAATCTGGCGTTTGGCGGCAGCACGGTTTCCGCCAATGGCGGCGCGTTGCGTGCTGCCCAGCCTGGTCAGAATCTTGGCTACGACATTGCATTGGGGGCAGGCAACCTGACCGTCGATGGCAGCAACAAGATCACACTTAGCGGAGCGCTGTCTGGCGCCGGCGGCCTTGTCAAATCGGGCACCAGCGAACTCGTGCTCAGCAACGCCAACAACACCTACGCCGGCGGCACGGAAATCAAGGGCGGTACGTTGAAGATCAATGGCGCCGGTGCGCTGGGAACGGGCGGTGTAAGTGTCACGGGCGATAGCACACTCACTGCGGTGTCAGACCTGGAGCTGTCCAAGAACATGCGGCTGGACGCCAACCTGACGCTGGGCGGCAGCAGCGCAATGATCCTGTCCGGCGTGCTGAGCGGCAACGGCACACTGATCCAGAACACAGGTCGGACCCTGATTCTGAGCGGCGCCAATCAGCATGCTGGCGGCGTTACCCTGAACGCGGGCGATCTGGTCATCACCAACCCCGGGGCTTTGGGCACCGGTCCGCTCACGGTCAACGCGAGTAGCGGCACGACCCTCACGCCCACCGCCCCGATGGCCCTCACCAATGCGTTCAAGCTGCAAAGCGACCTGAACCTGCAGGCCGACCATGACCTGACGCTGTCCGGCGATATCAGCGGTCAGGGCGGCTTGTACAAGACGGGCGGCGGCATGCTCAACGTGTCGGGCGATGGCAGCGCTTACTCGGGCGCCTTGACGGTCGCGGCCGGCGGTCTCAATGTGGCGGCCGGCGGCGTGCTGGGCGGCGCACTGACCATTGGCAGCGGCGCTACGCTGACGGGCTCCGGCCAAGTCGGCACCACCACGCTGGAAAGCGGCGCCACGCTGATGCCCGGCAGCACGGGTCCGCTGGCCGTCGCGGGTGACCTGACCTTCTCGCCCGGCGCGGTCTACAACGTGACGGCCGATCCGGCTTCGTCGGCAAGCTCGCGAGTGCAAGTTACGGGCGTCGCCAATCTGGCCGGTTCCGTCGCGCACGTCGGGCCGGAAGGCAACTTCAAGTCCACCCAGAAATACACCATCCTGGCGGCCAACACGATCAACGGCAAGTTCGATTCCGTGTCGTCAAACTACGCGTACCTGACGCCGACGCTGAACTACGGCGCCAAGCAGGTCACGCTGCAACTGGATCGCAAAACGACACCGGGTACGCCCGCGACGCCAGGCATCCCTGGTACTCCCGGCACGCCCAGCACCCCCGGCACCCCTGGCACGCCGATGGCATTTGCGGATGCCGCCATCACGTCGAACCAACGCTCGGTGGCCAACGCGCTGGACAGCCTGCCGGTGGGCAGCGCCTTGCACGAGTACATCCTGACGCTGCCCGAGGGCCTGCCGCCCCAGGTCTTTAACAGCTTGACCGGTGAGGCTCACGCCAGCGTGGTATCCAACCTGCTGAGCAGCACCTCGTCGCCGCGCGCCCTGCCGATGCAGCGCCTGCGCACGAACCTGAATGCCGGCATGCGTCCGGGCGCACCGACTGCGCAGGCGGGCGGTCCGTTGCCCGCATCCGCCTTGCCGTCGTCCAACGCCCAACCCGCGTGGGCCGAACTCGTCGGCAACTGGCAGACGCAGAAGGACAACGGCAACGCCGCGCAAGTGCGCCAGCACACGGGCGGCATCTTCATGGGCGCGGACCACGAAGTCGGCCAGAGCGGCTGGCGCCTTGGCGGCGCGGTGGGCTACACCGACAGCAAGGTCAGCGTCGATGATCGCGCGTCGAAGGCCGACGTGTCCGGCTACAGCGCCACGCTGTATGGCGGCAAATCGTTCGAGGCAGGCGTGGGCAAGCTGAACTTCCTGGCTGGCGCTGCTTACACGTGGCATGACGTCAGCACCACCCGCTACGCCAGCGTGGCGGGAGTGCAGGAAAAGCTGACGTCCGACTACGGCGCCAGCACCGCGCAGCTCTTCACCGAGCTGGGCTATTCGTTGCCGTTGACCGCCAGCACCCGCATCGAGCCTTTCGTGGGCTTTGCGTGGAGCGATCTGCGCACGCGTGCCTTCTCGGAGTCGGGCGGCTCGGCGGCCTTGAACGGCCAAAGCGGCAGCGACAAGCAGACCAGCAGCACGCTGGGCCTGCGCACGCAGACCGACTTCAACATCGGCGGCGCCGAGGCGCGCCTGCACGCCATGGCCGGCTGGCGCCATGCCTTTGGCGACCTGGCATCGCAGACCACCATGGCCTTCGAGGGCAGCCAGACGTTCACCGTGGCCGGTACCCCGATCGCACGCAATGCGGCACTGGCGGAGCTGGGCGCGGAAGTCGCGATGTCGCGCGACACGACGATCGCGCTGACCTACAACGGTCAGTACGGCGGCGGCAACCGGGAGCACGGCGGCGCGCTGAACGTGCGCTGGCGCTATTGATGCGGTAGTAAAACAAGGGGCGCCTCGGCGCCCCTTGTTGTTGAGCGGGGCGGTGGCCCTGCACTACGGCAGGCGCCGCTCGCAGACCATCAATGCAACTGATCCGACCCTGCCGGCTGCAATCCCGACAAGGCATTCCAGTCTGGATCCTTGAACATGCGCAGTTCAATCGGATAGGCCGGATGTCCCGCCAGGCACGTGTTGAACGCATCCAGAAACGCTTCGACATTCGGCGTGTAGTAACGCCACTCCTTCTGATGATTGCCCGTCAGGCAAGCCACCTGCACACCAACGTCCGAGTTCTCGAAGCCCTGTTCGATGGCTTCTTCAAACGCGTTGGTGCGCTGCTTGTCTTCGTCATTCGGCATGCCCGTCTCGATGCCCTGATACGCCCAGGTGATGACGATCAGGTTGTCGTTGACCTGGCGATCGGACTCGGGCGGCAGCCCGGTACGAAAGCGAATGACAACCGGAAGACCGTTGATCCGGGCTTCGCCGACCGCCCACAGATCGTCTGGGAAAATGCTGCTCATTGCGTGAACTCCTGCTGATTCAATGCCAAACAAGGCGGGAGTCTATCGCAAGCCGTCGTGTGAGGTCGTGCGTCAAGCCCGTGTCCAGGACCAATGCAATCCCCCTTTGACTTGCGCCGGGTCGGCATGACGCATGCCGCAGATACAATCGCCCGGGTCGTTTGCACGACTGCGACTGCCGTTGTTCACAGGGAAGCAGTAGATGTCCAAGTATTTGAAGTTCGCCGCCGCCGCGGTGCTGGTCGGGTCCACCTTTTCGGCCGTCGCCCAACAAGAGCACCAGGCCGAACGCCTCTAAGACCGCGCCGTCCAGCAAGACGCTGCGGGGTTGAAATCCCTTCAGGATCTCGCCAAAGACAAGAATCTTGATGCGCTCATGGCGCTGGGTTTCATGTACGAGCACGGCGTCGGCGTTGCCCGCGACGTCAAACTGGCCATCGCCCACTACGCGCTGGCGTGCCACCAGGGCGGCCAGTACGGGTGCGCCAACGCCGCCTATTTCTTCGAGTACGGCATCGGCATCGCCAAGGACGCCAGCATCGCTGAGCGCTACATAGGCCTCATCGCCAAGGACGACATCGACAACATCGACGATGTGGCAACGCGCGGCAGAAGCTGGCGAGCCGCACTCGCAGAATCTGCTGGGCTTGGCCTACGTGCAGGGCAAGTGGGGCGTGGATCGCGACCCGCAGGTCGCTGTGTCATGGTTCGAGCGCGCGGCGGCGCAGAGCGACCGGGATGCGTTGGTCAATCAGCAGCGGCGCAACCATCAACCGGATGCGCAGGACGATGCCAAATTCCTCGCCCAATGCAAAAGCGATCAGGACCAGCGCAAACAGGCGGGTAAAGCGGCGCCGACGTTGCGCCTGCAGCATAAGTCGACCTACCGCGGCGGCAACGACAGCGCCTTGGCCTGCGAGCCGCATTTTGTCGTCACTACCGACAATCTCAGTGAAATCGCCAATCTGCGCGTCACGCTCGAACTGAAGAACGACCAAGGCGCGACGACGCAGCGCACGTTGGCCTTCAGCCCGTTTGGCATGAACACGATGAACGAAGGCCTGGATGGCCGAGCATGGGATTCGTTCAGTTCAAGCACCTTGTTGCCGATGAAGACCCAGGAATTCTGCGAATTCCAGGCTGATTACAGGATCACGAAAGCGACCGCGCTCGTGAATGGCCGCCAAGCGGATCTGATCGCGGAAGGGATGTTTGCAAAATAGCGCGGGCATCCCTCGTGGCCGCAGTGGATCCGATCAGCCGCCACGCTTGACCTCTTCCAGCAGGTCGTTCGCCTCGTCCTCCAGCACGCTAAGCACCTTCATGAAGCTGGCGTACTCGTCCTCCGTCAAGCGGCCTCGTAGCCGCGCCTCCCGTTCCAGAGAGTGAGGCAGGCCGAGCCGAAGCTGCTCGATCCCATCCGGCGTCAAGGTAAGGATCTGCTTGCGGCGGTCTTCCGGATCGTTGGACATGGTCAGCAAGCCTTTCTCGGCCAACTCCATCGTGACCCGGCTGACCTGGCTGTGATCGAAGCTGGCCATCCGCGCGATCGCCCCGGACGCGGACGAACCGCCTAGCCGGCTCAACACCACCAATACGCGCCACTGGCGGCTTGTCAGATCCAGATTCGCGCGGACCGACGCATCAACCAGACGCGAGAGCGTTTGCGCCAGGACGGAAACGCGATAGGTGATGAGCACCTCGGGCCGGTGCGAATCCACGTCCTTTTTGGACGCGGGCTTACGCTTCTGTCCGGACGCGGGTAGGGTTTTCCTTGCTATATCATTATTTGCCATAGCACATAGTCTACGTTAGGATGGATCAAGGCTGAACGGTGGTTGCATTCTAAAGGGCCGCATTGTTCATGCCAGCCGCGGGCCCATCAATAGCTTCTACCCGATTCTATGGAACGCAATTCGACTACCCCACCTCATAGCGCTTCGGCGGGCCCGCTGTCCGGCGTGCGCGTCGTGGACCTTTCCCGGCTGGTTGCGGGGAACATGCTGTCCATGCAACTGGCAGACTTCGGCGCCGACGTCATCAAAGTGGAGTCCGCGCGTGAAGGCGATACGCTGCGTCATTGGCGTGAAGACCTGGGCGATGGCGCCTTCCTGGACGCCTGGTGGCAGGTCTATGGCCGCAACAAGAAAAGCCTCGCCTTGGATCTGCGTGACCATGAGGCCATCGGATTGTTGCGCAGGCTCGTGGCGGGGGCGCAGGTACTGATCGAGAGCTTTCGTCCTGGAACCTTGGAGTCCATGGGACTGGCGCCGGCGTCGCTGCACGAACTCAACCGTCAGCTCGTGATCGTGCGCATTTCCGGCTGGGGCCAGACGGGGCCGTATCGGGATCTGCCGGGATTCGGCAGTCTGCTCGAAGGCTTTTGCGGATTTGCGCACAAGCACGCCGTCGATGGCGTGCCCCAGCTACCCAATCTGGCGCTGGCCGACATGGTGGCCGGCCTG
>CBHWAL010000002.1:0-28490 GCA_966111495.1 uncultured Achromobacter sp.
GTGGCCACGCCGATGCGGGCGGTGGAGGCGGCCAGCGTCCGTTCGGCCTGGCGGATATCGGGACGGCGGCGCAGCAGTTCCGCGCCGTCGCCGACGGGGATCGTGTCGGTCAGCTTGGGCGGGGTAGCGCATTGCAGCAGGGCGGGCGGGATCTCGCCGGGCGTCTGGCCGGTCAGCGCAGCCACGCGATAAAGCGCGGTTCGCTGCTGGGCCTGGAACGGGGGCAGGTTGGCCTGCAATTGTTCGAGCTGGCTGCGCGCCCGCGTGACGTCCAGTGCGGTGCCGCGGCCGGCGCGCTGCAGGCGGCTGACGGCGTCGACCGATTCCTTTTGCACCTGCACCGAATGCTGCGCGGAGGCAAGCTGCATGCCCGCCGCGCACATGTTGGCGTAGGCGCGCGCGGTCTCGGCCGCGACGGTGACGCGGGTGGCGTCGTAGGTGGCTTGGGCGGCCTGCGCGTCATCGGTGGAGGCTTCCACGGCGCGGCGAATCTGGCCGAAGAGGTCCAGCTGATACGACACGCTGGCGCCGGTGGAATACGACCAGCGATTGGGCGGATCGATGCCGGGCTGAAGTTCCTGCAAGCCGGACACGTGGCCGAACGTGGGCGAAGCATTGACGCCGATCGTGGGCTGTTGCTGCGCTTTCGTTTCCTGCAGCGCGGCCTGGGCGCGTTCCAGATTGGCGCTGGCCACGCGCAGATCGGTGTTCGCGTCCAGGGCCTTTTCCACCAGGCCGTCCAGCACCGGGTCGTTGTACAGGCGCCACCAGTGGCCCGGGACCGCCTCTTGCCGGTACACGCCGGCCTGCGCCTCCACAAATGAGGATTGCGCGCTCGGCCGCTGGGAGACGGCCTCTGGCGGCACCTGGTAATCGGGGCCCACGGAGGCGCATCCGGCCAGCGCGAGGGCCAGCGTCAGCGGGAGGAGGAGTCTGGTGTTCATGGCAGGTACGGCTTGGCGTCGATAAAGGTTGGAGGATTTCCGCAAAAGTGGGTCGGTGCGCGCTCGCGTCAGGAGGCGTGGGGCGCGGCGGCCGCGGCTTGCGCGGGGCGGTCGTCCACCGAGACGGTGGCGGTCTGGCCGGCGACCAGGCGCACGCCTTCGGGCACCTCGTCGATCTTCACGCGCACCGGGATGCGCTGCGCTAGGCGGACCCAGTTGAAGGTCGGGTTCACGTTGGGAAGCAGATTGGCGCCGGTGCTGCGGTCGCGGTCCGCGATACCCAGGGCAATGCTTTCGACGTGGCCGCGGATGTGGCGCGCCTCGCCCATCAGCGTCACGGTGACGGGGTCGCCTTCGTGGATACCGGGCAGCTTGGTTTCCTCGAAGTAGCCTTCGACGTAGAACGAACCGGCATCCACCAATGCCATCACGCCGCGGCCGGCGGTGGCGTAGGAACCGGCGCGCAGGTCCAGGTTGGTGATGCGGCCATCGCTGGCGGCCACGACGCGGCTGCGTTCCAGATTCAGACGGGCGGTATTCAGTTGCACCTGCGCCTGCGCAAGCGCGGCTTCGGTCTGCTGCACCTTGGTCTGGCTCTGTTCCACCGCTTCGGCCGCGACAAGCTGGCCCAGTGAGCGGTTGCGCTTGGCATCGCGCAGCGCCTGGTCGTGCGCCACCTGCTGCGACCGCACCGAGGCCTGGGCCTGGTCGTAAGCCAGCTGGAAGCGGGCGCGGTCGATCTCGAACAGCACGTCGCCGGCCTTCACGTCCTGGTTGTCGTGCACCGGCACGCTAGTCACCAGGCCGGAGACGTCTGGCGCCACCTGCACGACATAGGCCTTGACGCGGCCATCGCGCGTCCAGGGTTGGACTTCATAGTGATCCCAAAGCTGCCAGCCGGCGTAAGCGGCGGCGGCGACGACGACGGCCGTCACTGCGAACTTGCCGATAGCAGCAGGGCGAAGGGCATTGGGGAGTTTCATACCTATCTCTGAAGAAAATGCGGGGAAATGAGGGAGACGCCGTACAGCAGCACCACGAAGAGCGCCAGATCAAAAAGCGCGGGGTGCCACACCAGGCGATACAGCCCGGCGCGCGCCAGCACGCGGCGCACGCCCCAGGCCACAGCCAGGGTGACGACGCCCAGCACGAGCAGCCAGGGGAAATAAATGCCGTAGAGATTGAATTCGCCAATCATGATGCTTGGCCCTCCAGGGTCGGATGGGCGGGTTGATAGTCGGGCGCGTCGGGAAAGAAGGCGCGGCGGATGCCGACCAGCGCCACCACGGCACGGTCGCGCGCATGCGGGCCCTGCGGGGTGGCGGCAACGCTGCACAGCGCGCGGTCGATCTGCGCCAGGAATTCCGGCGTCTTGTCCTGCACGCGGCCCGACGAACGGATCTTGAAGAACTGCGCCAGGCTGCTGAGCACCGGCTGGATCGTGGGCTCTGCCATCGGCAGATGGCGGCGCGCCCGCTGCAGCTCGGTGATGTCGCGGCCCACGCGCAGGTCCTTCAGCGCGTCGGCGGCCACTAGGTCATCGGGCCGCTTGGCCAGCGCCAGGCGCGGCTGCAACAGGCCGATGCGGTCCAGCATGCGGGCGGTGTACGTGTGGCGTGACGGCGCGCGCGGCGAGCTGGCCAGCGTCGCAAGTTCTTTCCAGTTGGCGGCCTGGATGCGGCGCGCGCTCCAGTCGACGCTGACGGTGCGGAAAATGGCGGCGATGATCGCGGCCGTGGCTACGCCCATGCACTGCGCGACCTGCGTGTCGATGAACGACACGACGTCGGCGGTGTTGGTGTCCTGCAGTGCCATGGTGCCCAGGAACCCGAACAGCATGGCCATGGCCTTGCCGGTGCTGGCCGGGCGGGCGATGAACACGCCCAGCACGAAGGCGGTCGGCAGCATGGACAGCGCCAGCATCTCGAACGAATGAATGGCCGGCATGATGCCCAGCAGATACAGCGCCGACAGCGGAATGGAATACACCGTGTAGGTCAGAAACTGCATGATGCCGGGCACGGGGTTGTCCTGCGAGGCGAAAAAGCAGCTGAAGATCGCAGCCATCAGCGCGGCGGTGGCGCCGTTGCTCCAGGCCGTGCCGATCCAGAACGCGCAGCAGACCGAGATGGCCAGACCCGCGGCCAGCGCCGACAGCAGCGCCATGCCGTGGTCGCGGTGCAGCGCCGAATTCGGGTCTCGGGTCGTGCGCGAGGCGCGCATTGGGGCACGCACCGGCGCGCCCTGCAGCCCGGCGCGGATGTCGCGGCGCAGCGCCAGGCATTCGTCATACGTGTCGATCAGTTCGCGCAGCCGCGCCATCAGGCTGGCCAGCAGCGCGTCGCGCCAGGTGGAGCGGCTGTCGATGCCGGGCGTCAGCCGCGTCACGGCGGCGCGTAACTGGACGGCGGTTTCGTGCGACGCCTGCGGGCCGGCGTTGATCCATTCCGAGATATCGGAGAGCAGCGATTGCACGGATTCGGGCAGCGTCTGGCCATTGGCCTGCAAGGCGCGCATGCGGTCTTCGACGGCGGACACGGCCGGCGTCAGCGCCGCGATCTGGTCCTGCATGGCGCGCACGGCGCCCGCGGTCCAGCGCAGGTTGCTGGTGTCGAAGGGGACGTGGGTGGATAGCAGGCGCAATTGCGTGATGTCGTTGGCCAGCTCGCGGCGGTCCTTGTCGCGCTGTTCGGCGGCTTTGCCGCTGAGCGTGTCGTGCATCCAGTTGCGCGCATCGCGCACGGCCTTGTCCAGTTGCAGCGTCAGCGCGGGCGCCAAGCCGCGCGGCAGGACGATGCTGTGGATCAGCGTGGCGCACACGATGCCCAGGCTGATTTCCTCGACGCGGGCCAGCGCCGTGTCGAAGACAAGCGATGGGTCGGTCACGCTGGGAAAGCCGATCATCGCGGCGGTGTAGCCCGCCAGCATGAACAAATAGGACCGCGGCGTGCGGTCCAGCACCGACATGTACAGGCAGGCACCCACCCACAGCACCATCGCGCCGGTCATGATGACGGGCGAGTTCGACAGCCGCGGCACCATGTACACGGTGGCCGCCGAGCCGACGAAGGTGCCGACCAGGCGGTACAGCGCCTTGGAACGCACGGCGCCGGACCAGGGCTGCGCCACGACGTAGGCGGTGGTCATGGCCCAGAACGGACGCGGCAAACCAATGCTGTAAGCCAGATAGAGCGCCATGATGGCGCTCAGGTAGCTCTTGAGCGAGAAGATGGTTTCGCGGACGTTGGGCAGCTTCATGGCCGCGCGTCCTCTTGCGCGCCGGCGCCGCTGCGGCCCAGCGACACCTTCAGGGCATCGAAGACGCGCAGGCAGGCCTGCAGATCGGATTCGCTGACGTCGTGAAAGACGCGCCGGCGCAGTTCAACCAGCACGTCTTCGACCTGTGCGCGCAGCGCGTGGCCGGCGTCGGTCAGGTGCAGGGTGCGTGCGCGGCGATCGTGGGGGTCTTCGCGCCGTTCCATCAGGCCGGCGGCCACCAGTTGATCCAGCACGCGCACAAGAGAGGGGCCTTCGACACCCAAAGCTTCGGCCAGCGCGCCTTGGCGAACCCCGTCGCCAAGACGGCCGGCCAGAATGACGGGCCACGCAGTCGCTTGAGAAAGGCCATAGTCGGCAAGCGCTTTATCGGCAGCGCCGCGGTAGGCGCGCGACAGCACCATCAGGTTGGCGGTGGTGGCCATGAGTTGGGAGTCGGAAGGAGTACGCATGAATTCGATTGTATCCTATCTATTAGCTTACTAATAATTGAAAATGGCGACTATTCCGATAGATTTTTCCAATTGGGGAAATAGCGGGGCGGTTTTCCATGGGTGGAAAACCGGGCCGAAGCCGGGAATGACTGGCTGCGTAGGACCGATTCAGGTGTCAGACACCCATGCAATGCCAGCCGACGCCGGTGTCAAACACTCAGGACGAGGTGTCTGACACCCAGGAGGCATCGGTTCGATGGGAAGACGTTCTCAATGGGTGTCAGACACCGGGGGCGAGCAACCAGTGTTCGGGTGTCCGAAACCCACCACCCGGCCGGGATCAACCGTTGCAGTCGGCCCAGCAGTTCGGCGTTTCATACAAACGCACGCGCGTCAGGCGCAGCTCCGCGCCGTAATGGCCGTGGTATTGCGGCGCCAGCGTTTCGAAGACGATGGTCGCCAGGTTTTCCGCGGTGGGAATCCGGTCAAGCACGACCGTCTTGTGCCCGGGCAGCGTATCCAGAAAGCCGCGCACGGCATCGTCGCCCTCATAGACCAGGAACGCATGGTCCCAGACGTCAACGATGTGGGTCTTGGCGATGTGCTTGATCTCGGAGAAGTCCATGACCATGCCGTTGTCGGACTCGCCGGGCGCCTGCACGATGTCACCCGTCAAGGTGATCTCCAGCACGTAGCGGTGGCCGTGCAGGTTGCGGCACTGGCTGCGGTGATCGGGGATGCGGTGGCCGGCGTCGAACTCGAGCCTGCGGGTCACGGAAATCATCGCGTGCTCCGCAAGGCGTGGGGGTAAATCATGGAATGCCTATGTATTTGTGGGTTTGCAGGCTGAGCCGCCATTGCGGATGCTGCATGCAGTATTGGACGGCCTGCTCGGTGTTGGCCGCGCGCGCCGGTCCGTCCATGGGTTGCAGGAAGAAGTGTTCGAAATCCAGATGCGCGAAGGCGTCGGGCAGGGCGTTGAGCTGCGGGTAGACCAGCTTGAGCTCATTGCCGCGTTCGATCACGACCGGGGCCGTGCCCTTGGGGCTGACGCAGATCCAGTCGATGCCGGCAGGCGGCTTGATCGTGCCGTTGGTTTCGATGGCGACGGTAAAGCCGCGGGCGTGGATCGCATCGAGCAGCGCCGCGTCCAGTTGCAGCAGCGGCTCGCCGCCCGTGAAGACCACGTAGCGGTTGCCGGCGTCCGGGCCCCAGGCCGCGGCAATGGCGTCGGCCAGCCGTTCGGCCGTGGCGAACTTGCCGCCGCCGTCGCCGTCGGTGCCGATGAAATCGGTGTCGCAGAAGGTGCAGGCGGCGCTGGCACGGTCGCTTTCGCGGCCGGTCCAGAGATTACAGCCCGCAAACCGGCAGAATACCGCCGCGCGGCCTGCGTGGGCGCCTTCGCCTTGCAGGGTCTTGAAGATTTCTTTGGCGGAGTAAGTCATAGGAGATGCGGGCGGCAGGGCGCCACGGAATTCGAGCAAAGGCGCACTATTTTACTTGGCGCGGCCAATATCCGCCGAAAGACCCTGCAAGACGGGGTCCTCCCCTGTAGACTTCCCGCCTATGTTTCACGTCCAAGACTCGCTTTTCATCGACGAACGCGACCTGACCTTCACCATGATCCGTGCGCAAGGCGCCGGCGGGCAGAACGTCAACAAGGTGTCCAGCGCCGTCCACCTGCGCTTCGATGTGCGCGCTTCCCGCCTGCCGCCCGAGGTGCAGGATGCGTTGTGCGCCATCAGCGACCATCGCATCTCGAAAGAGGGCGTCATCGTCATCAAGTCGCAGTCCTTCCGCAGCCAGGAGAAGAACCGCGCCGAGGCCATCGAGCGCCTGGTGGGCATGGTTCGGTCGGCCATCCAGGTCGACAAGCCGCGCCGTGCCACCAAGCCGACGCGCTCGTCGCAACGCCGGCGCGTGCAGCGCAAGGTGCTGCACGGCGAGGTCAAGCGGCTGCGCGGCCGGGTGCAGGGCGACTAGGGCGCATCATGGCCGACGCGCGCCGCCGCTATCTGGTCACGCTGGCCGGCGTGTTCGCCGTCATCTGGGTGGCGCTGGCCATCGACCCGCACGACCGCTCGGCCTGGGCGCTGGAAAACGCGCTGGTGCTGGGCCTGGGTGCCGTACTGTTTGCGACGCGGCGCGCGTTCGTGTTTTCGCGCGTGTCGTACACGCTGATCTTTTTGTTTCTGTGCCTGCACGCCGTGGGCGCGCACTATACGTATTCGCTCGTGCCGTACGACGACTGGTGGCGCGCCTTGACCGGCCGCAGTCTGAACAGCGTGTTGGGGTGGGAACGCAACAATTTTGACCGCGTCGTGCATTTTTCGTACGGCCTGCTGCTGGCCTATCCGATCCGCGAGATCTTCCTGCGCGTGGCCGAGGTGCGCGGCTTTTGGGCGTACTTCCTGCCGATGGACGTCACGCTGTCGACGTCGGCGCTCTACGAATTGATCGAGTGGGGCGCCGCGGAGTTCTTTGGCGGCGACCTGGGCGCGGCCTACCTGGGCACGCAAGGCGATATCTGGGACGCGCAGAAGGACATGGCGCTGGCGGCGCTGGGCGCGGTGATCGCCATGGCCATCACGGCGCTGGTCAACTGGAAGGCGCAGCGCGACCTTGCCCGGGACTGGGCCGACAGCCTCAAGCCCGACCGGCGGCCGCCGGACCGCCAGACCGGGGCCGAAAATCCTTGATGCCAGCAGGGGCATGACGATATATCGGATATAACCGATATATGATTCGATAAATTGCGATATACCAATATGACCGCAACTTCCTCACCTTCCGACCAGAACGCCGCGCAACCCGCGATCGACGCCGACGCCATCCTCAAGGCGCTGGCCAATCCGGTTCGCCGCGACATCCTGGCCTGGCTGAAGACGCCGCATGCGTATTTCGAGGAGCGTCCGGGCCACACCTTCGAACACGGGGTGTGCGCGGGCCACATCGATGATCGCTGCGGCCTGTCCCAGTCGACGGTGTCGTCGCATCTGGCCGTGCTGCAGCGCGCCGGCCTGATTTCGGCCACCAAGGTGGGGCAGTGGGTCTTTTTCCGTCGCAATGAACCCGTGATTGCCGCGTTTCTGCGGCAGTTGAACCTGGATATGTAGCCCGTCTGCCATACCCGCAAGCGCCCCATTGCCGGGACGAAAGGATTTTGCATGAACCCCCTGTTTGAACCGCTGAAGGTCGGCGACCTGACCCTGCGCAACCGTGTCGTGATGGCGCCGCTGACGCGCCAACGCGCCAGCGCCGGCCGCGTGCCGAACGATCTGATGGTCGAGTACTACACCCAGCGTGCGGGCGCCGGCCTGATCCTGACGGAAGCCACGGCGGTCACGCCGCAGGGCGTGGGCTACGCCGACACGCCGGGGCTGTGGTCGCCGGAACAGGTCAAGGGGTGGCGCAAGGTGGTCGATGCCGTGCACGGCAAGGGCAGCCTGATCGTGGCGCAGCTCTGGCACGTGGGCCGCATTTCCGACCCGATGTTTTTGGACGGCGAACTGCCGGTCGCGCCGAGCGCCATCGCCGCCAAGGGCCACGTCAGCCACGTGCGCCCCAAGCGCGAATACGTAACGCCGCGCGCGCTGGAGACCGCAGAGATCCCCGGTGTGGTCGAGGCCTATCGCCACGGCGCGAAGATGGCGATGGAAGCCGGTTTTGACGGCGTCGAGGTGCATGCCGCCAACGGCTATCTGCTGGATCAGTTCCTGCAGGACAGCACCAACCACCGCACGGACCAGTACGGCGGCTCCATCGAAAACCGCGCGCGCCTGCTGCTGGAAGTGGTCGACGCCTGCGTGGCGGTGTGGGGCGCGGGCCGCGTCGGCGTGCATCTGTCGCCGCGCGCCGATGCCCACGACATGGGCGATTCGGATCTGCCGGGCCTGTTCGGCTACGTGGCGCGTGAGCTGGGCAAACGCGGCATCGCGTTCATTTGCGCCCGCGAACACGAGGCGCCCGACAGCCTGGCGCCGATGATCAAGGCCGAGTTCGGCGGCGTGTACATCGCCAACGAAGGCTATACGCGCGACACCGCCGAAGCCGCCATCGCGGCCGGCAAGGCCGACGCCGTGGCGTTTGGCGTGCCGTACATCGCCACGCCCGATCTGGCCGAGCGCCTGGAACGCAAGGCCCCGCTGAATACGCCGAATCCGGCTACCTTCTACGCCTCGGGTCCTGAAGGGTATACGGACTACCCGGCGCAGGCGGCCTGAGCCGCCGGCCGTTCATAACGCGGCGCGCATCGGATAGGTGAATAGTCCGAAGTGCGCCGCGTTCAGGCCCAGATGCGCCAGCACGGCGGCGCCCAAGCCGCCGTAATGGTAGGCCGCGCCATACGCCGCGCCCGCCAGCCCGGCCAGCAGCATCCATTGCCAACCGCCCGCGTAATGGGCCAATCCGAACAGCACGGCCGCCACGGCCACCGCAGCCCCCGCGCCCCATGCGCGATGGCGCCACCAGTGCGCCAGCCGCTGCTGCACATATCCCCGGAAGAGTGCCTCTTCCGCCAGCGTCACCAGCAAGGCATTGTTGATCAGCCAGATCCAGCCTGACGCCGGCCACTTCGGCGTCCACGCCACCACGCCCAAAGCCAGTGCCAATCCCAGGCAGGCCGCCACCGCGGCCGCGCAGGCAAGAACCGCCGCCTGCAGGGTCAGGCGCGCGAGGGCCGCGGCCATCGGCGGCGCCAGCACCAGCACCACCCAGAATCCCACGAGCGGTTTGTCCAGATTCAGGTACATGCCAAAAGGAACCGCGTCCGGACTGAGCGGCGCGGGATCGATCACACGCAAGTTGTGAAAGCCGGGCAGCAGATGCGCGAATAGCATCACGGCCACGATCACGAAAAGTCCGTGTCCGGCCATGCGCGCGGCAGGACCCGCGCGGGATCGCACCAGCGCCGCAGCAACCAGCAGCAGTGCGGGCCATGCGAGCGCCACGAGGTCGGCTGTCCTGTCGGCCAATGCCCAGGCCCATGCCACCGCCAGCGGAACAAGCGCCCAACGGCGTGTGCAGGGCGGCCACAGCAGGGCGGCGGCCAGGAACAGGGCAAACCACGGCATGAAGTTCGGCATTGGCGGGCGGCAAGCTATCGCAAAGCGCAGAGTGTAAGCGCGGTGTTCGCTGTGCGCACCGTACGACCTGCTCGCGCCGCCTGAGCGGCCTTCGCCGCTCGCGCCAACCTCGGCGGCTTTGCCTTACCCGGCTTTTCAGGCGACCATGCGGCAGCGGCGGCAAACGCCCCGCGCATCCGGCGGCCATTACACCGCCAGCAATGGAGTCAGGAATGAAGACAATCGCGTGGTTGATGTTGGCGGCGGCGTTGCTGCCGTTCGTGTCCACGATCATCGCCAAGGCAGGCGGAAAGAAATTCGACAACAACGACCCGCGGGCCTGGCTGGCCCGGCAGGACGGTTGGCGCGCGCGTGCCAACGCCGCGCAGGTCAATACGTTCGAGGCGCTGCCGTTCTTCTACGCCGCCGTGTTGTTCGCGCTGTACAACCAGGCATCCCCCGCGCACGTCGCCACGCTGATGGCGTGCTGGCTGGGCACGCGGCTGGGCTATCTGGCGATGTACCTGGCGAATTGGGGCGCGCTGCGCTCGCTGGTCTGGACCGCGGGCGTGGGCTTTGTCATAGCCATTCTGTTTGCGGGCGTCTGACGCGTCCGGCGCCTTTGAACAGATCCGGGCGCGGCCTTACCAGCCGCGCTCCTACGCCATCACTTCCATTCGAACATCGCGCGCGCGGTGCCGGAGCCCTGTACCGTGACTTCGCGCTCCTGCGCCTTGCCATCAAACGTGGCCGAGATCCGGTAGTTGCCCGCAGGCAGCTTCACCAGCATGTAAGGGCCCTGCGCGGTCGTCTGCAGCACGGCCTTGCCCTGCGCATCCCGGATCGCGACGGTCACGTCGGCCACGTAATCGGCCTTGCCCCCGCGTTGCGCGGCAAAGGTCAGCGCCAGCGGGTAGCTGCTGGACGCGGCCTTCATGGCTTCGGATTCGTCGATGCCGATGCCGCCGCTGACGTATTCGATCGTGCCCTGGTGCTGCACGGGCGGCATGGCCGCCTGGGCGGTGGACAGGACACCGGCTAGCGCAATGCTGCCCAGGGCCATGGCGGCGGCCATCGTGCAGCGTTCAAAACGTTTGTTCATGGAGTTCTCCTGCAGAAAAACCGGCGCGGCAGCGCGTTGCGGCTGCCCACGCCGGTAGCTTGCAACCATTCGACGTGACCGCGCAAGGTGAGTTCGCGTCCGTCCGCCTCGGAAATCAACCGTTTGTATCAGCCGCCGCGCGTCACATCGCCGCCGCTATCCGCCTGCCAGGTGAACGTCAGCTGGCTGACGCCGCTGACCGTGCCGTCCGGGGCGAACCGACGTTCCTCCAATTCACCCGCGCCGTTGCCGTGCAGCGCCATGACGCTGGAACTGCGCGTGCCATAGTCCGGGCTGACGATGAACGGGCTGCTCAACAGGCGTTCGCGCGCCAACGGCAGGCCGGTGGCCGGCAGGTCGGCTTCGTCCGCCGGGCTGCGGTCGCCAAGCGCCGTGAACAGCGCGGGCAGGTCGGGCTGCGGCTGGTGGTGCAGCACGGCCGAGAACGCAGCCTTGGTGCGCGCCAGTTTTGGCCACGGCGTGTCCAGCAGGTGATTGGACAGGGCGTAGACGCCAGGCGCCAGCGCGCGCGGTCCGCCGTTGCGGTTGCTCAAGTACCAGGCTTGCCGCGCGTCGCCCACGATCAGGTTAAAGCCGTTGTACGCCTGGTCCATGGCGTGCACCGTCTCAAGGTAAGCCTGCGGCCTCATGGCGCCGCGCAGAAAGTCCTCGACCAGCGCGCCGCGCGACGGGGCGTTGTCCAGGTGCCGGCCGGGCTCGCGGAAATTGGTGACGAGCGCATAGCGTCCCTGCGCGGTCGCGCCCATCCAGGTGCCGCCCGCCTGGCCATCGCGCCCGGCGTAGATGGCCGGCGCGTCGGGCCATTGCGCCGCGGGGAGGGTGGGACGCGCATGGAATTCGTCGCGGTTCGCGGCGATCAGCACGGGGATGCCGGGCAGCGTGTGCAGGGCCAATACGGCAAGACACATGATTCAGACCTGATGAAGAGTTGTGGGGGCGGCAGGACGGCCGGGCGCCGCCGTGAAGTCGGGACCGGCCAGCGTGACGCGCAAGGCTTCGATCTGCGCGGCCACGTCCCGCAGCGCGGGTGACGGCGCCACGACAGCGTCAAGGGGCACGGGCAGTCCTTGTTCGACGGCTGCGGCAATGCTGTCCAGGGTGGCAGCCAACTGGGCGACCTGGGCGGCGGCCGGTGCGTCCTGCCCGGCGGGCAGCGACCAGGCCGTGTCCGAGATCGCGTTGGCCACGCGTTCCAGCGCCACTTCCACCGGCCACCAGGCCAGTGCGCGGCGGCTGACGAGGCGGGGTTCGGACAGCCCGCGCTGCAGGGCGACGCGCAGGTCCGACAGGCGCGCGTAGGCGCGGGCGCGCAGGTTGTGCCGGCTGCCGGGATCGGTCTGGAAGACGGTGTTCAGGTAGGCAGCCAGCGTGGACGTGGCGGCGGACACGGCATGGTCCAGGTTGCTGCGTTCGATGCGGATCCACGGCAGGTAGCCCACCAGCAGCACGATGGCCGCCGCGACGCCCACGTCGACCAGCCGCGCCAGTGCAATGGCCCAGCTACCCGGCTGCAGCGCGCCGATGAGCAGCATCAGGATGGGCACCAGAATCGCTGAAAACAGCCCGTAGTTGCGCCGTATCGACCACGGCAGCAGGGCGGCCAGCGCGGCAACGGTGAGCAGGCTGGCCAAGCCGCCGCGATCCAGCGCAAGCACCGTGGCGCTGATCGCCACGCCGACCACGCTGCCCGCGCAGCTTTGCAGCGCGCGCGCGAACACCGAGCCGAAGTTAGGCTTGAACACCACCACGACGATCAGCGGCACCCAGTAAGACCGCGGCAGCGCGGCCGCCAGGGCGACGGCCTCGGCGGCGACGAGGCACAGACCCAGCCGGATCAGGTAACGCACGGTGGTCGGCCCAGGCCGGTACGTGCGGATCAACACGCGCCATGGCGTGCGCGCCGGTGCGGGCTGCAGATCGGCAAAGGCGTCGGCCTCGGTGGCCTCAGTGGTCTGGTTGGCCTGATTGGCGCGAGCGCCGTGCAGCAGCGGCTGCACCTGCTCCAGCGCCTCGGCCAATTGCGGCATGCCGGCGCGGTGCAGCGCGGCGATATCGTCGCGCGCGTCCGGCGGCGCATCGTTCTCGACCCGGTCGGCCAGATGGTTCATGACCCGGGCGCATTCGTCCGGCAACACCCGGCCGGCGCGCGCCAGCGCCAGCGCGGCGTTGGTGAGCGGTGTGCAAGCCTGCAATTGCGCAGCCAGCCGCGCCAACCGTGGCGACGGGCCCGCCGACCGGCCCCGCGCCGCCAGGACGGTGTCGTAGGCCGTCGCCATGGCGGCTTCCATGTCGCGGCGCGGGGCCCACACCCCCGACGTGCCCCTGGCCGCGCACAATGCCGCCCCCGTTCGGGTGGCCAGCGCCCCCGCGGCCCCCTCCCGCGCGCTGGGGTTGACCACCCAGCCGGACAGCGTCAGCGCCAGCCCGAACAGTCCGCCCACGCCGACCAGCACCGGGGGCATCCAGGGCGGCAGCGTGGGCGTCAGACTGGAGCCGACGATGACGTACGTGGCAAATTGCAGCGTGGCGACGGCGGCAATGTTGTTGAAGGTGCCGACCAGGCTGGCCGCCAGCACCAGCAGCGTCATGCCTGCGGAGGTCCAGAGGCCGTGGCCGGACATCAGGTTGCCCAGCAGGTAGCCGAACGCGCCGCCGAACACCGTTGAACCGATGGAAAGCGCGCGGTTGCGGTATGGGCCCCCGTTGTCGCCCGTGATGGCGGGCAGCGCGCCCAGCGCCACCAGCGCGGCTGCCGCGCCCTGGTCCAGCGCCATGCCCACCGCGGATGGCAGGCCGATGGCCAGGGCAGCCCGCAGCATCACCCAGGGGTTCACCGGGGACGGTTCCATGTGCGCCAGGCTCATCAGCCAGCGCATGTTGGAGGCGCGTGCGCCGTGGCTCGTCAATGGGCGGGGCAAGGTGGCCTCATGGGCGGCGCGGGTCAGGCCTTGATCAGCGGCGCCTCTGCGGGCGCGGCCAGGCGGAAGTAGTCGTCGGTGTTCAGCAGGATGGATGCGTCCAGGCGTCCGGCGTTGAACACGATTTCGTCGTGACGCTCGCGCAGGCTAGGATCCACCAGCAGCGTCAGGTCGGGATTGAAGCTGAAGGGCGGGATGGCGCCGATTTCGCAGCCCGTGAGCTCGCGCGCCAGGTCCTGCGACGCCAGCGAGGCCTTTTTGCCGCCGGCCGCGCGCGCGATGGCGTCCAGGTCGGCCTGCTTGTCCGCGGGAAAGACGGCGAGCACGTTCCTGCGCTGGTTGGACGAGATCTTCACGCGGCAGACCAGCGCCTTGGCGCCCTGGCTGACCTCGGTGCCGCGGATGGCGGCCACTTCGACGGACTTGCCCGCGGCAGCGTGTTCGAGCAGGCGGTAGCGTGCCTGATGCTGGATGAGCAGGGCTTGCAGGCGTTCAAAGACTTCCATGGGACCGATGTGGCAGAAGCGGGCCGGGAGTCGGCCTTGTACGCGGAATCATACGCCCGCCGCGCGTCAGATTTCCCCGGTGAACGCGTAGCCCCAGCCCCAGACGGTGCGGATGGGCAGTTCCACGTCGACGTCCTGCGCCTTGCGCCGCAGACGGCTGACGACGACGTCCGTGCGGCGCACGGATTCGCGGCCTGAATGCGGGTCAATGCCTGGCGGATCGCCGCGCGGCATGCGCTTGTCGGGCGCGCCAGTCAGCTTGAGCAGGAACTCGCGCTCGGCCTGGGTCAGCGCCAGGCGCGTGCCCTGGGGGCTGACCAGCGTCCAGGCGGCATCCAGGAATTGCCACTTGCCGGTCGGATCGGCGGGTGCCACGGGCGGTGGCGCGGTTCGCGCATCGGCCTCCGCCGCGCGGCGGCTGGCGGTGGTGGGGACGCGGCGCACCAGCGCCTGCAGGGCTGCGGCGATTTCGCCAGTGACAACCTCGGGAGAAAAACAGGCGTCGGCGCCGCAGTGCAGGCCGAGGATGCGGTTTTCAGGAGTGTCGAAAGCAGAAATGGCAACGATGCCAGCGGTGGTGTCCATGGCGCGCAGACCTGCGACGGCCATGCAGAGATCGGTAAATTCGGCTTGCATCACGAGCAGCGGAGTACGGCGGGCCTGAAACAGGCGGAACAGTCCGTTGGAGTCTTCGCAAGGGCGCGGCGAGAACCCCATTTCGGCCAGTTCGTCGCTACGGCGCACGCGCTGGCCAGCGTCGGGAGCGAAGACGATCAGGTCTAATAGGTCATTCATGAATCGTTGTAAACATCATGCAGCTTGAGCTCTTGCATGATGAACGGATACAACGGTTTCCCAAGCCGCGCACAACGACACTTTCCTACCCGAATTCTCGGACATGGACCCGCAGAGTGCCTTTTGCGGGCTTACGGAGCGGCTGCAACCGCCTCATTCCACCAGCCGCCGCCCAGCGCTTGTAACAGCGCGGCGGTGTCGGTGTAGCGCGCGGCATCCGCCTCGATGCGCGAAATCCTTGTCTGCAACACCTGCCGCTGGCTATCCAGGAGGCTCAGGTGGCTGATGCCGCCGGCTTGATAGCGGCCCGCAGCGATACGGCCGGCTTCGTCCGCGCGGCGCCACGCGTCGTCGTAGGCAGCGAAGGCCTCGCCGTCGGTCTGCAGCGCGCGCAATGCATCGGCCACCTGGCGAAAGCCATCAAGCACCGTCTGGCGGAATGAAGCGGCAGCGGCGTCATACGCGGCCTCGGCGGACCGCTTGCGCGCCCGCAACTCGCCACCGCGAAAAAGGGGCTGCATCAGGCCCAGCCCCAGGTTCCAAACGTTTACGCCATCGGACAGTTCGTTCACGCCCGTGCGCTGCGAACCGAAACTGGCGGTCAGCGTGAACTGCGGATACAGGTTTGCCGTGGCCACGCCCACGTCGGCCGACGCCTTGTGCCACAGGGCTTCGGCCGCCAGGATGTCGGGCCGCTGGCGCGTTAGCGCCGAGGGCACGCCGGTCGGCACGTCGGGCGGCAGCGTCAGGTCCGCCAGACGCAGCGGCGGCGACTGCAGGGCGGCGGGCAGCACGCCCAGGTAGGTGGCAAGCTGATGCGTCACCTGCGCAAACTGGTATTCCAGCGGCGGCACGGTGGCGCGGGTCTGCGCGACCAGCAGCTCCTGGTTGCGCAGGTCGGCCAGGGCAATGCCGCCGGCATCCAGGCGCTTGCGCATGATGTCCTGCTGGCTGACCTGCGCCGCCAGCAGGTCGCGCGTGGCGGCCAGCCGCTCGGCCAGGTCCGCCTGGCGGATCGCGGCGGTAACGACATTGGCCGCCAGCGACATGCGTGCCGCCTGCAGCTCGTGCGCCTGGTAATCCATTTGCGCGGCCAGGCTTTCCAGCGCGCGGCGGTTGGCGCCGAACACGTCCAGCGTGTAGGACACATCGATCGAGGCGTTGTAGAGCGTGAAGGGCGGAGGCGGCTCGGCCACCGGCACGCCATAGGCGGCGGGATCGACCTTCTTACGGGCCGCCGACAGATTGGCGTCCACCGCGGGCAGCATGCGCCCGCCGGTGTCCGCGGCCAAGTCTTCCTGCGCCTGGCGCAAGCGGGCGCGCGCTTCGTCCAGCGTGGGGCTGGCGTCCAGCGCCTGCCGCACCATGCGGTCCAACTCGTCCGACCGGAACAATTGCCACCATTGCGCGGGAATGTCGGCGCCCGGTTGCAGATGCTGCTGGCCCGCGGGCAGCGCTTCCTGCCCGTTTGGCGTGTAGGCGGCCACGCTGGGCGCGGCGGGCGTATCGAAGTCGGGACCCACCGCGCAGGCCGACAGCAGCGCGCACAGCGCCATCGAGGCCAGGGGGCGGGAAGCGGGCATGAGAGTGGGGCGGGACATGGGCTTCAATCCAGGGTGCGGCGGTAGAACTTCACGGCGGCGGTCATGACGATGACGGTGAACAGCATCAGGGGCCAGATGTTGGGCCACAGGTCCCACCAGCCGTTGCCCTTGAGCAGGATGCCGCGGATCAGCCGGTTGAAGTACGTCAGCGGCAGCAGGTTGCCCAGGTGCTGCGCCCACATCGGCATGCCCTGGAACGGAAACATGAAGCCGGACAGCAGCATGTTCGGCAGGAAATAGAACATGGTCAGCTGCATGGCCTGAAGCTGGTTCTGCGCCAGCGACGACAGCGTGATGCCGACCGTCAGATTCGCGGCGACGAACAGCAGCGCGGCCAGGTAGACCGACAGCAGGCTGCCCATGATGGGCACGTGGAACACGAAATGCGCGGCCGCGAGAATGATGCTGGCCTGGATCAACCCGATGGCGATGTAGGGCACGATCTTGCCGGTCATCACCTCGATCGGCCGCACCGGCATCGCCAGCAGGTTTTCCATGGTGCCGCGTTCGCGCTCGCGGGTCATCGCCAGCCCGGTCATCATCACCAGCGTCATCGTCAGGATCACGCCCATCAGCCCCGGCACCGTGTTGTATTGCGAGATCTGCTCTTCGTTGTAGAGCTGGTGGATGCGCACGTCGAAGGCCGGCTGGCCGCCCGCCAGGCTTGCCAGCGGTCCGGTCAGGTCCTTTTGCGCGACGGCCTGCGTCAGCTGCGTGGCCGCGCCCAGCGCCATGCCCGTCGCCATGGGATCGGTGGCGTCGGCCTCGATCAGCAGCGCCGGGCGCTCGCCGCGCAGAAGGCTGCGCGTGAAATCCGGCGGAATGGTCACGACGAACAGCACGCGGCCCTGCGCCAGCGCGGCGCGGCCCGCTTCCTCGGTGTCCAGTTCCTCGACGATGTGAAAGTAGTCCGACGAGCGCATCGCCGCGATGAAGCTGCGCGTGAATGGGCTGTGGTCCGCCGCGATGATGGCGGTGGGCATCTGGCGCGGATCGGTATTGATGGCGTAGCCGAAAAGCGCGAGCTTCATGATCGGCAGGCCCACGATCATGCCGAAGGTGATGCGGTCGCGGCGCAGCTGCAGGAACTCCTTGAGCACCATGCTCCACCAGCGCGACCACGAAAAGCCGTTCAGGCGCGGGGTCATGGCTTGCTCGCAAAGTTGTCGGTGGACTGGTTCATCAGGTAAATGAAGACGTCCTCCAGGCTGGTGTCGATGCGTTCCAGGCGCAGGTCCTGGCCGGCGATGGCCGCGCGCAGCGTGCTCTCCAGCGTGGCCGCGTCCCGGCCGCTGACGTGCAGCGCGGACCCGAACGCGACCGTCTGGTCGACGCCGGGCGCGCTGCGCAACTGCTGGCCCAGCGGCACCAGATTGACGCCGTGGATTGCCCAGGTGGTCAGCCGCTGCTCGGCGATGACCTCGTCGGCAGTGCCTTGCGTGAGCAGCTTGCCGTACGAGATGTACGCCAGCTTGTGGCAGCGTTCGGCCTCGTCCATGTAATGCGTGCTGACCAGCACCGAGATGCCGCGCGCCGCCAACTCGTGCAGTTGTTCCCAGAAGTCGCGCCGCGCCGTCGGGTCCACGCCGGCCGTGGGCTCGTCCAGCAGCAGCAGGCGGGGCTGGTGCAGCAGGCAGGCGGCCAGCGCGAGGCGCTGCTTCCATCCGCCGGACAAGGACCCCGTCAGTTGCCCGGCGCGCGTTTGCAGCCCGAGGTCCTGCAGGGCGCGGTCGACTGCTTCCTTGCGCTGGGGCATGCCGTACATGCGGGCGACGAAATCCAGGTTCTCGCGGATGGTCAGATCCTCCCAGTACGAGAACTTCTGCGTCATGTAGCCGACGTTGCGCTTGATCTCGGCGCTGTCGCGCAGGATGTCGTAGCCCAGGCAGGTGCCGCTGCCGGAATCCGGCGTGAGCAGGCCGCACATGAGGCGGATGCAGGTCGTCTTGCCGCTGCCGTTGGGCCCCAGGAAGCCGAAGATCTCGCCTTTGCGGACCTGTAGCGACACGTCGTTCACGACGTGCTTGTTGCCGAAGTGCTTGTTCAGGCCGCGCACGTCGATGACGTTGCCGCCGGCGCCGGGCGCGTTCATGGCAGGGTCGCCTCTACCGGCTGGCCCGGATGCAGCCGGGCCGCCTGGTCGGCGGCGGGGCGGGCTTCCACCATGTAGACCAGCTTGCTGCGGCTTTCGCGGCTGTAGATGACGGGCGGCGTGTACTCGGCCTGGTCCGACACGTAATCGATGTGCACGGGTATCGGATCGCCGCAGCCATCGCAGCGCAGCGTGGCTTGCTGGCCGATCTTCAGCGACCCGACCACCGTCTCCGGCACGAAGAACCGCACCTTGATGTTGCCGGGCGGCAGCAAACTGACGACCGGACTGCCGGCCGGCACCCATTCGCCCACCCGGTACATCGTGTCGAAGATCCGCCCTGCGGCCGGCGCCGCCAGCCGCTTCTGATTCAGCGTCCATTCGGCCTGCGCCAGTGTGGCGTTGGCGGCCTCCACTTGCGAAGCCTGGGCGCGCCGGGCTTCGTCGCGGCCGGGCAGCCGGTTCACCTCGACCTGAGCTTGCAGTTCGCGCACGCGCGCCGCGTCCGACTGCGCCTGCTCGCGGCTGTCGTCCAGCTGCGAGCGCGCGATGCCGCCGATGCGGAACTGGGCATTGTCGCGGGCCAATTGCGCGGCAGACCGGCGGCTGGCCGCCTGCGCCTGCGCTAGTTGCGCCAGGCTGACATCGACCTCTGGCGCCCGCTTGCCGGTGGCGATGTCCTCCAGTTGCGCGCGGGCCGCGGCCACTTCCGCCTGTGCCTGATCGCGTGCCGCGGCCTCACGCGTGGCGTCCAGCGCGTACAGCGGCTGGTTGACGTCGACCTGCTGGCCGCGCCGCACCGCCAGCGTATCCAGGCGGCCTGGTTCGGACGAAGCGACATACACGTAATCGCCCTCGACATAGCCCTGGTAGAACGGCTGGTCGTTGTTGCCGCAGGCAAACAGCGGCAGCAAGGCGAGGGGGGCGGACAGGCGGCGTAGGGTGCGCATGGTCAGCGTCCTGGAGTCGGAGCAGAGGGAGAGAAGGGTGGCGAGGGCTGTGCGAACAGGCCGCCGGTCAGCATGGCGATGGCGTGGGCGGCAATTGCCTCGTTGCCGATGGACTGCGCCACCGGGTCGTCCTGCCAGATGCGGCGCCACAGGTTGGACGTGGCGAGCGGCAGCAGGGTCAGGCCCAGGATGGACAGGAAGACCAGGCGCGGTTCGACACCCGGCGTGATGGCGCCCCGGCGCTGGCATTCGGCGATCAGGCCAGCGAATGCCTGCAGCCGGTCGGACGGCAGATGGCGCAGCACGCGGTCGCGCAACTGGCCGCCTTCATTGACGACTTCATGCATCCACAGCGACGGCAGCCAGGGCTTTTCCGTGGCGCTTTGCACCACGCGGCCGACCACTTCGGTGATGAAACCGCGCGCGGCTGCGGCGGGGTCGGGCGGGGCGGCCCCACCGCCGGCAGCCCCACCGCCGGCAACCCCACCGCTTTCCAGCGGCACGGGCGCCCAGACAAAGCCGATGACGGGCACGATCCGTTCCAACACCACCGCGTCGATCAGCTGATCCCGGCTTTTAAAGTAGTAATGCAGCATTGCCGGCGTGACGCCCGCGCGCTGCGCAATGTTGGCGATGGTGGTGGCGGCAACGCCTTGGGCGGCGAACAGTTGCGTGGCCAGGTCCAGCAAATTGGCGCGGGCGGTGGCGTTGTCTGGACGCGGCGGGCGGCCGGGCCGTCGGGCGGGTGGGCGAGTGGCGGAAGACATGCGGCCGATTCTAATTAAAGACTTAATTAATTAAAAGAGGGTTCGATCAACAGGGTTACGGCCCGGTCTCGAGGCCGTCGATGGTGTAATGGTCCGGTTCCCCAACCTGCCGCCCGGGGTTGTCCGCGAGGCCCGGCCGGCGCTACGAAGGAGACCGAACCTCATGCCGCAATCCTCATCAACCAACCGCCGCATCGTGCTGGCGGCCCGCCCGCACGGCGAGCCCACCGACGCCGACTTCCGCCTGGAAACCGGCGACATTCCCCAACCCGGGCCGGGTGAGGTGCTGCTGCGCACCGTCTATCTGTCGCTCGACCCCTACATGCGCGGACGCATGAGCGACGCGCCGTCCTACGCCGACCCCGTGCAGATCGGCGAGCCCATGGTGGGCGGCACGGTCACCCGCGTCCATGCCTCCAACAATCCGCAGTTCCAAGTCGGCGAATGGGTGCTGGCGCAGACCGGCTGGCAGGATTTCGCGGTGTCCGACGGCGCCGGCCTGCTGCGCCTGGGGGCCAACCCCGAAAACCCCTCCTGGTCGCTGGGCGTGCTGGGCATGCCCGGCTTTACCGGCTATATGGGGCTGCTGGACATCGGCCAGCCCAAGGCCGGCGAAACGGTCGTCGTCGCGGCGGCCAGCGGCGCGGTCGGTGCCGTGGTCGGCCAGATCGCCAAGATTCATGGCTGCAGGGTCGTCGGCATTGCGGGCGGGCCGGACAAGTGCCGCTACGTGGTCGAGGAACTGGGCTTTGACGAATGCGTGGACCACCGTCAGCCGGACCTGCCCGCGCGCTTGGCAAAGGCAGCACCCCAAGGCATCGACGTGTACTTCGAAAACGTGGGCGGCGCCGTCTTCGATGCCGTGCTGCCCTTGCTGAACCCGCGCGCGCGCATTCCGGTGTGCGGGCTGATCTCGGCCTATAACGCCACCAGCCAGGCCGAGGGCCCGGACCGCCTGGGGCTGCTGATGCGCACCATCCTGACGAAACGGCTGCGGATGCAGGGCTTCATCATCTTCAACGAGTACGCGCATCGCTACGGCGAATTCCGCGAGGCCATGCAGGACCTCATCAAGCAAGGACGCATCAAATACCGTGAAGACGTGGTCGACGGCCTGGAGAACGCCCCGCGCGGGCTGATCGGGCTGCTCAAAGGCGAAAACGCCGGCAAACGCATTGTGCGTGTCGGCCCTGACGAATGGAGCGCTACATGAACATCCTGATCGTGCTGACTTCCCACGACACGCTGGGCAACACGGGCCGCAAGACGGGTTTCTGGCTGGAAGAGTTTGCGGCGCCGTACTACGCGTTCCTGGACGCGGGCGCCAAGATCACCCTGGCCTCGCCGCTGGGCGGCCAGCCGCCGCTGGATCCCAAGAGCGACGATCCGGACGCGCAGACCGACGACACGCGCCGCTTTCAGAAGGACACCGACGCGCAGCGCGTGCTGGCATCCACGCGCCGGCTGGCCGAGGTGCAGGCGTCGGATTACGACGCGGTCTTCTACCCGGGCGGCCACGGTCCGCTGTGGGACCTGGCCGAAGACGCCAAATCGGTGGCGCTGATCGAGACCATGCTGGCCGCGGGCAAGCCGGTCTCGGCCGTGTGCCATGCGCCCGGCGTGCTGCGCCACGCCAAAACGGCGGACGGCAAGCCGCTGGTGCAGGGCAGGCAGGTCACGGGCTTTTCCAATGCGGAAGAAGCCGCCGTGCAACTGACCGATGTGGTGCCGTTCCTGGTCGAGGACGAGCTGAAAAAACTCGGCGGCCTGTACAGCAGCGGCCCGGACTGGCAGTCGCACGTGGTCAGCGATGGCCTGCTCATCACGGGCCAGAATCCCGGCTCGTCGGTGGGCGTGGCCAAGGCGCTCCTGGAACGCCTGAAGGCCTGATCGCCGTTACGGCAAAACGGCGGGAAATCGAAGCCCGGCGCCGCGCCCAGCGTGCGGCGGCCGGACATCGTTGCGGATTGTGTCAGAATCCCGGCTTTCCGATATGCGCGCGCCGCGATGCCGTTGCGGCGCGCAGGTTTTCCAATGCCCCCCGACGTTCCCGACATCCCCGCAGGATCCTATGAAGCGGCGCTGTTTGCCGCGATACAGGCGCGTGACCCGGCCACTGGCCGGCATTGCAATAGAGTGGCTGCGCTGAGCGTGGCGCTGGCCGGGGCCTGTGGACTGCCCGCGCACGAGGTGGACGTCATTGCCGTCGCCGCGCGGCTTCACGACGTGGGCAAGATCGGCACGCCCGATCGCGTGCTGCACAGCCCGCACCGGCTGGTATGGGAAGACTGGGAAATCATGAAGGCGCACGCCGCCGCGGGCGCTGACCTTATCATGCAGACCGCGATGCCCCAGCGCGAGGCCATTGCGCTGGCGGTGCGGCACCATCACGAACACGTCGACGGCTCCGGTTATCCGGACGGCCTTGCAGGCCATGCCATCCCGATGCATGCGCGGATCATCTCGGTGGCCGATTCCTACGATGCGCTGGGCGATGCGCGGCCCTACCATCCGGCGCGCTCGCACACGCAGATCATGGACATCCTGAACCAGGAGGCGGGATCGAAGTTCGATCCCGACCTGCTGCGCGTGTTCGAATCGTTGATCCGGGAAAGCCGCCTGCGCGTGCCGTAGCGGACTACCGGACTACTTCAGGCGGTAGGTCGCCGCGACGGTGGCCAGGTCTTGCAGCGTGCGCTGCTGCCAGGCCGCGTCGTGACCCAGTTCCTCGGCCAGGATGCGCGCCACTTCCGGCGCGGCCAGCATCGCCGCCTCGGCATCCAGGAACAGCGCGCGGTTGCGGCGCGCCAGCACGTCCTCGGCGCTGCGCGCCAGTTCAAAGCGCGCCGCGAAACGCACGTGCGCTTCGGACAGGCCGCTGGCCTTGACCAGCATGCGCTGCGCGCCGGGCAAAGCCTGCAACGTCGCCAGATCGCTGCCGTAGTAGCTATCAGGCGTGCCGGCATGTTCCTGCGAGGGCGAAAGACCATTGGCGCCGTGCAGCGGCAGCGATTCGGTGCGGCACGAGGCCTGCGTCAGCAACTGATGCTGGATGGCGGTGTCGACCACGTCCTGCGCCATGCGGCGGTACGTCGTCCACTTGCCGCCGGTGACCGTCACGAGGCCGGCCTTGGACACCAGAATCGTGTGTTCGCGTGACAGCTTCTTGGTGGAGGCTTCTCCGGTCGCCTTGACCAGCGGACGCAGGCCGGCCCAGACGCTGGTCACGTCGTCGCGCGTCGGCTTGCGGCTGAGATAGCGCGCGGCGGTGCTCAGGATGAAATCCACGTCCTGCGCGCCGGCGTCCGGGTCCAGCGGCAGATCCTGGCGCGGCGTGTCGGTGGTGCCGACGATGGTGTGGCCGTTCCACGGCACCACGAACAGCACGCGGCCGTCGTCGGTCTTGGGAATCAGCACGGCGCGCTTGCCCGGCAGGAAATCCTGCGGCAGCGTCAGGTGCACGCCCTGGCTGGGCGCGACCATCGTCTGCGCGTTCTTGTCTTCCATGCGGCGCACGGCGTCCACCCACACGCCGGTGGCGTTGACCACGCAGCGCGCGCGCAGCGTGAACGTCGAGCCGCCGATCACGTCCTGCACGGTCACGCCGTCGACCTTGCCGTGGGTGGTGGTCAGGCCCGTGGCGCGCACGTAGTTGACCGCCGTGCCGCCCAGGTCAAACAGCGTGCGCATCAGGCTCATGGCCAGGCGCGCATCGTCGAACTGACCGTCGTAGTACAGCACGCCACCCTTCAGGCTGCGCCCGCTCACGTTTTCGGCAAGGGTGGGGGCGTTGGCCAGCGTTTCGCGGCGCGACAGCCAGCGGCTGGGGGCCAGGTTCAGCTTGCCGGCCAGCATGTCGTACATCTTCAGGCCGATGCCGTAGAACGGCTGGTCCAGCATGGTGTACGCCGGCACCACAAAGCCCAGCGGCCACACCAGATGCGGGGCGTTGCGGTTGAGCAGGCCGCGTTCGTGCAGGGCCTCGCGCACCAGGCTGACGTTGCCTTGCGCCAGGTAGCGCACGCCGCCGTGCACCAGCTTGGTGGCCTTGCTGGACGTGCCCTTGGCAAAGTCGGCGCCTTCGATCAGCAGGGTCCGGTAGCCGCGCGCGGCGGCATCGACCGCCGTGCCCAGGCCCGTTGCGCCGCCGCCGATGACGATGACGTCCCAGGAATGCGTGTTGTCCAGCGTGTTCAGAAGGCGGCTGCGGTCGGGCGGGGTGACGGAGGCGAGGGGTTGGTTCATGTTCTTTGGGGGCGGCGGGGCCGCGAGGTAAATGCGTCGATATGCTTGCCGGCAGGGCTGGGCGGACGATGTGGCCGCAGCGGGGCGCGGGTCGGGGTATGGGTCAGGGTTTGGGGGCGTGCGGCGCAGCGGCGACATCGCAACGCACGCCGGAATCGAGCAACACTTGGGCCAGCGGTTCCTGCGGATGCGCATCGGTGAAGAAGCGGTCGATCTGCGAGATATGCGCCAGTTCCACCATTGCCTGGCGCTTGAACTTGCTGCTGTCGGCGGCCAGCCAGACCTCGCGCGACTGCTCGATGATCGTGCGCGCCACGCGCACTTCGCGGAAGTCGTAATCGCGCAGGGTGCCGTCGGCCTCGATTCCCGAAATGCCGATCAGGCCGATGTCGACCTTGAACTGGCGGATGAAATCCATCGTGGCTTCGCCGACGATGCCGCGATCGCGCGAACGCACCACGCCGCCCGCGACGATGACTTCGCAATCCGGGTTGTCGGAAAGGATGTCGGCCACGTGCAGGTTGTTGGTGATGACGCGCAGCCCGCGATGGCGCAGCAGCGCGCGCGCGATGGCCTCGGTGGTGGTGCCGATGTTCAGGATCAGCGAACAGCCGTCGGGCACGGCGCGCGCCACCGCTTCGGCAATACGTTGCTTGCCCGCGGCGTGCAGGCCCTGGCGCTTGCGGTACGCGATGTTCTCGATGGTGGACGCCTCGATGCGCACCCCGCCATGAAAGCGCGACAGCAGGCCGGCTTCGGAAAGGATGTTGACGTCCCGCCGCACGGTCTGCAGCGTGACGTCGAAGCGTTTGGCGAGTTCCTAGATCGAGGACGAGACCTGGGCCCGGACCATTTCGATCAGCGCGCTCTGTCGTGGATTCAGTGTCATGTTCGAATGATAAAACAACAAAAGCGAAAAATAATGACGCACCGCAAGATTGTTTTTTGTTCGCTTCTTCGGTAAAACGCACAAAAAACGAAAGCCATCTGAAAGAGTATGCTCATCGTGTTGCGCCCGCGTAGGAATGCAGGGGGCGTACAAGCTGGGACGCTGTGCCGAATACCGAAGTCCGTATAAAACAGGGACGTATAAGTAGGTTGAGGAGACTAGATGCAGCTGACCTTGGACGGGATAGCTTTGCGGGCCGGCTCGCAGATGCACCTGTATCCCATGAGCCTGGCCCCGGTTCCGGGCGCCATGACCGTCCTGCTGGGGGCCACCCTGGCCGGCAAGACCTCGCTGATGCGCATCATGGCCGGGCTGGACCGGCCTTCCGAAGGCCGCGTGCTGACCGATGGCGCCGACGTCACCGGTGTGCCGGTCCGCCAGCGCAACGTGGCGATGGTCTACCAGCAGTTCATCAACTATCCGTCCATGACGGTCTACGACAACATCGCTTCGCCGCTCAAGCTGCGCGGCGAGCGCGACACGCGTGAAAAAGTCCACGCCATGGCGGCGCGTCTGCACATCGACCATCTGCTGGACCGCTATCCTTCCGAGCTGTCGGGCGGGCAGCAGCAGCGGGTGGCGCTGGCGCGGGCGCTGGTCAAGGATGCCCCGCTGATTCTTCTGGACGAGCCGCTGGTCAACCTGGACTACAAGCTGCGCGAGGAATTGCGCGACGAGCTGTCGGAATTATTCGCGCTGGGGCGCTCGACCGTGGTCTACGCCACCACCGAACCGGGCGAGGCGCTGTTGCTGGGCGGCCACACCGCCGTGCTCGACGCGGGCGAACTGCTGCAATACGGCCCCACGGCCGAGGTCTTTCACCGCCCCAATTCGATCCGCGTGGCGCGCGCCTTCAGCGACCCGCCCATGAACCTGTTCTCCGCGCGCCGTCACAACGGCGGTTTCGTGCTGCAAGGCGACGTGGCGGTGGATCGCGCGCTGCCGGCGGGCGCGGACGCCGAGATCACGGCCGGCCTGCGCGCCGGCGCGCTGGACGTGGAATCGCGGCCCGGCCACGTCGAGCTGCCCGGCCGGGTGAAGCTGGCCGAAATCTCCGGCTCCGATACCTTCGTGCACGCCGAGACGGCCGCGGGCGATGTGGTGGCCCAACTGCCCGGCGTGCACCGGTACACGCTGGACGAGCGCGTGCGGCTGTATTTCGACCCCGCGCAGACCTACGCCTTTGGCCCGGACGGCGCGCTGCTAGCGGCGCCCCGGCAGCCGGCGGGGGCGGGGGAGGTGGCCTGATGGCGCAGATCGAGCTGGACCTGTCCCATTCGTACGTCGCCCACCCCAAGTCCGACGACGACTACGCGCTGCTGCCGTTGCAGTTCACCTTCCGCGACGGCGGAGCCTATGCCTTGCTCGGGCCTTCGGGCTGCGGCAAGACCACGCTGCTCAATTGCGTGTCGGGCCTGTTGCGGCCGTCGCACGGGCGCATTCTGTTCGACGGTCAGGACGTCACTGACAAGACGCCGCAGGCGCGCAACATCGCCCAGGTGTTCCAGTTTCCGGTGGTGTACGACACCATGACGGTCGCCGAGAACCTGGCGTTTCCGCTGCGCAACCGGGGCGTGCCGCCCGACCGCATCCGCGAGCGCGTGGGCCGCATCGCCGAAATGCTGGAAATGTCCAGTGTCCTGGACCGCCGGGCCAGCGGGCTGACGGCCGATGCCAAGCAGAAGATCTCGCTGGGCCGCGGTCTGGTGCGCAGCGACGTGTCCGCAATTCTCTTTGACGAGCCGCTTACCGTGATCGACCCGCAGCTCAAGTGGGAATTGCGCCGCAAGCTCAAGGAGATCCATCACGAGTTCAAGCTCACGCTGATCTACGTGACCCATGACCAGACCGAGGCGCTGACCTTCGCCGACCAGGTCATGGTCATGGCGCGCGGCCGCGCCGTGCAGGTGGGCAGCGCGGATGATTTGTTCGAGCGACCGGCGCACACCTTCGTGGGCCATTTCATCGGGTCGCCGGGCATGAACTTCCTGCCGGCCCAGTGGCGCGACGGCGCGCTGAGGGTGGGCCAGCATCGGCTGGACGGCGTGCCGGGCGAACTGGCCGCCAAGCTGGAGGGCGCGGGTCCCGTCAAGCTGGGCGTGCGTCCCGAATACCTGCGGGTTGCCGAAGCTGGGGCGGCGGGCGCCGTGCCCATGCGCGTGGAGCGCGTGCAGGACGTGGGCACCTACACACTGCTGGTGGCTGATTTTGAAGGCACGCCGGTGCGCGCCCGGTTGGGCAGCAACGTGGTGGCCGGGGGCAAGGACGCCACCGTGTGGCTGACCGTGCTCAATCCCCACACCTGCTTCTACCGCGACGAGGAGCTGATCCGATGAAACCCACCGATCACCGGGCCTGGTTCCTGGTCATGCCGGTCGTGCTGTGCGTGGCGTTCTCGGCCATCCTGCCGCTGATGACCATCGTCAATTACTCGGTGCAGGACATCATTTCGCCCGAGCGCCGCGTGTTCGTCGGCACGGAGTGGTTCGCCGCCGTACTGCAGGACGAGGAACTGCACGGCGCGTTGTTCCGGCAGATCGGGTTCTCGTTTGCGGTGCTGCTGATCCAGATCCCGCTGGGCATCCTGCTGGCGCTGTCGATGCCCGCCAGCGGCTGGCGCGCGTCGGCCGTGCTGGTGATCATCGCGCTGTCGCTGCTGATTCCGTGGAACGTCGTGGGCACGATCTGGCAGGTGTTCGGCCGCACGGACATCGGGCTGCTCGGCGCCACCCTGTCCTGGCTGGGCGTGGACTACAACTACACCGGCAACGATTTCGACGCCTCGGTCACCGTGATGGTGATGGACGTGAGGCACTGGACGCCG
>CBHWAL010000003.1:0-25040 GCA_966111495.1 uncultured Achromobacter sp.
TGCTGGGCGTGGTGAGCCTCGTTAAACGCCTGTTCAAGAAGGGCTGACCGGCCACTACTGCTGCGGCGCGGCGCTGGCCGGCGAGCCCATTGCCTGGAACAGCGCCGCCGTTTCCGTCATGCGGGCGTTGGCGTATTCCAGTTCGCGCAGGCGCGCTGCCACGTAGTGCTGTTCGGACGCGTACTGGGTGTATGGCGCCAGCGCGCCCAGCCGCACGCGGCTGGCCGTGTTCCGGTAGGACTGCTCCGCCGCGCGGCGCGAACCTTCCGCCGAGGCCAGCGCCTGCCCGCCAGCATCCAGCCGTGACAGCGTGTCGGCCACGTCGCGGAACGCGGTCAGCACGGTCTGCTTGTACTGCAACACGGCGGCCTCGTAACGCTCCTTGGCGGCGCTGCGCTCGGCAAGCAACTGCCCGCCATGGAAGATCGGCTGCGTCAGTGACGCGCCGATGGCCCAGATGGAGCCGGCGCCCGATAAGGCATCCGCCCACGCAAAGCCGCCCTTGCCCATCGAGGCCGACAGCGACAGGCTCGGAAAGAGCTGCGCGGTGGCCAGGCCCACGTCGGCCGCGGCCGCCACCAGCGCCGCCTCGGCAACCTGGACGTCCGGCCGGGAAGCCAGGAGCTCTGACGGCACCACCACCGGCACCGCCTCGGGCACGGCGATCGTGCTGAAGGCCAGATCCGGCGGCGCCTGGTCGGGACTGCGGCCCAGCAGCACGGCCAGCGCGTGACGCGTCGCATGCCACCGCGCACGCAGGCCGGGCAGCGATGCCTCCAGCGTGGCGGCATCCTGGTCCGCATCCAGCGCGTCATTCTGCGACGCCGCGCCCAGTTCGTACCGGCGCTGCGTATCGCGCGCGACCTGCCGCAGCAGCACCACCTGCTTTTCCGTCAGCGCCACCTGCTCGGCCAGGGAGGCCGAGGTGATCGCACCCGTGACGATGTTGGCCGCCAGCGAACGCCGTGCGGCTTCCAGCTGGTAGGCCTGCTGTTCGACCTGCGCCGCGAGCGACGTGTTGGCAAAACGCGCCGCGCCAAAAAGGTCCAGGTTGTAGCTGGCCTGCACCTGTCCCGTGAACACATTGAAGAGCGCGGTGGGCTGCGGCAGGTTGGGCATGGTCAGCGCACGGTTGCGCGTGGCGCTGACGCCTGCATCCACCGTGGGAAGCAGCGACGAATTGACCTGTCCGCGCAATTGCTCGCGCGCACCGGCCAGATTGCGTTCGGCCGCGGCCAGGTCCGGGCTGTTGGCCAGGCCTTCTTCAACCAGCGCATTCAGCGCGTCGGACTGGTAGCGCGTCCACCATTGCGGCACTGGGTGCGCGCCGCGTTCGAAGCGCTGCGCCACACCCTGCGCGGCGGCGCCGGTCGCCGGTGCGGCCTCGACCCCGTACTGCGCGGGTTCGGCCATCGCGGGCGGCCTGCTGTCCGGCGCGAAGGCGCAGGCGCCCAGCGCCAGCACCAGCGGCAGCGCGGCAAATCGCAGGCATGCGGAAGGGATGGGATGTCGCATCGTCAGGCTCCTCGTTCCACCGTGTCGCCCGCGTTGGCGCCGGGCGGCACGCCTTCGGGTTCGTCGCGTTCGTCGTGCTTCACACGGAACCACGCGGCATACAGGGCCGGCAGGAAGAACAGCGTCAGCACCGTGGCGCTGGTGATGCCGCCCATCAGCGCCGTCGCCATGGGACCAAAGAAATTGCTGCGCAACAGCGGAATCAGCGCCAGCACGGCGGCGGCGGCTGTCAGCGTGATCGGCCGGAAACGCCGGACCGTCGCGCCCACGATGGCGTCCACGCGCTTGTGGCCCGCGCTGATGTCCTGTTCGATCTGGTCGACCAGGATGACCGAGTTGCGCATGATGATGCCGAACATCGCGATCACGCCCAGCATCGCGACAAAGCCGAAGGGCTTGCCGAACAGCAGCAGGGCGGCGACCACCCCGATCAGCCCCAGCGGCGCGGTCAGCACCACCATCAGCACGCGGGCGAAGCTTTGCAGCTGCACCATCAGCAGCGTCAGCACGGCCACCGCCATCAGCGGCATCTGCGCATTGATGGACGTCTGGCCCTTGGCGCTTTCCTCTACCGGTCCGCCGACTTCGATGCGGAAACCGACCGGCAGCTCGGCACGCAGCGTGTCCAGCTTCTTGTCGATGGCGCGCGTGACGTCGATGCCTTGCGCGCCGCCCGTCACGTCGGCCTGGACGGTGATCGTGGGTTGGCGGTCGCGTTCCCAGATGACGCCGTACTCCAGGTCGTACTTCACCTGGCCGATGCTGCCCAGTGGTACGGGCCCGTTCGCCGTGGGCATCGCCAGCGTGGCGAGCCGGGCGGGGTCGACCCGCTCTTCGCGCGGGGCGCGCAGGCTGACGTTGATGAGCTTGTCGCGCTCGCGGTACTGCGTCACGGTGTAGCCCGACAGCGTCATCGCCAGGAAGTCGGAAATGTCGCTGGAGCTGATGCCCAGTTCGCGCGCCTTCTGCTGGTCGACCTCGAAGCGCACTGAGCGTTCGGAAGGCTCGTCCCAGTCGAACTGCACGTTGGCCGAGCGTTTGTCGGCACGTACTTCGGCGGCCACCTTCTCGGCCACTGCGCGCACGTCCGGGATCTTGTCGCCGCTGACGCGGAACTGCACCTGATAACCCACCGGGGGCCCGTTCTCCAGCCGCGACAGGCGGCTGCGGATGGCGGGGAAGTCGCTGCGCAGCATCGGTTCCATCCACCGCGCAAGCTTTTCGCGATCTTCCACCGAATGGGTGGTGATGACGAGCTGGGCAAAGTTGGGCGTGGCCAGCTGCTGGTCCAGCGGCAGGTAGAAGCGCGGGGCGCCCGTGCCCACGAAGCTGACCGAATGCGCGATCTCGGGGCGGCCCTCGATGGCCTTTTCCAGACGCTCGACCTGGCGCAGCGTCGCGGCATAGGATGCGCCTTCCTGCAGGCGCACGTCGACCAGCAGTTCGCTGCGGTCGGAGCTCGGGAAGAACTGCTGCGGCACGAACTTGAAGCCCGCCATGGCCACGGCAAACACCACCACCGTGCCTGCCAGCACCAGAAAGCGACGGTCCACGCACCACGCCACCCAGCCGCGCAGCCGCTGGTAGAAGCGGGTGTCGTAGATGTCGTGTTCGTGGTCATGCGGCAGATGCGCCTCGCGCTTGCGCTCGGGCAAGAGGCGATAGCCCAGCAGCGGAATTAGCACCACGGCCGCGAACCACGAGGTGATCAGTGCGATGGCGGACACCTGGAAGATCGAACGCGTGTATTCGCCCGTGCTGGACTTGGCCAGCGCAATCGGCAGAAAGCCCGCCACGGTGACCAGCGTGCCGGTCAGCATCGGAAACGCCGTGCTGGTGTAAGCGAACGCGGCGGCGCGCGTCCGGTTCCAGCCTTGTTCCAGCTTCACCGACATCATCTCGACCGCAATGATGGCGTCGTCCACCAGCAGGCCCAGCGCCAGCACCAGCGTGCCCAGCGACACCTTGTGCAGGCCGATGCCGAACATTTCCATGAACAGCGCCGTGATGGCCAGCACCACGGGGATGGAAATCACCACCACCATGCCCGTGCGCAAACCGAGCGACACCAGGCTGACGGCCAGCACGATCGCCACGGCTTCCGCGACGGAGCGCAGGAAGTCGTCGACCGAATGCGACACGGCCGTCGGCATGCTGGAAACTTCCTTCAGCGTCAGGCCCGCGGGCAGTTGCGCCTGCAATTCCTTGAACTTCGCGTCCAGCGATTTACCCAGGCGCACCACGTCCTGGCCCGGCTGCATGGTGATGCCGATGCCCAGCACGGTTTCTCCGCTGAAGCGCATCTGCTGCGCGGGCGGATCGTCGTAGCCGCGATGAATGGTGGCGATGTCGCCCAGCCGGATGGACTTGTCGTTCACGCGGATCAGCGTGTCCGCCAGCGCCCGGCTGTTGGGAAACTGCCCGGAAGGCCGCACGAAGATGCGGTCGTCGGCGGTGGTCAGCGTGCCCGCGCCTTGCACTGCGTTCTGGCTGTTGATCGCCTGCGCGATCTGTTGCGGCGACACGCCCAGCCGGGTGAGCTGGGTGTTCGTGATCTCGATGTAGATGTGTTCGGGCTGGTCCCCGAAGTAGTCCACCTTGGCCACGCCGGGCACGCGCAGCAGCACCGTGCGCAGCTTGTCCGCATAGTCGTGCAGCTGCGCCGGCGAGAAGCCGTCGCCCTGCAGGGTGTAGATGTTGGTGTAGACGTCGCCGAACTCGTCATTGAAGAACGGACCCTGCACGCCTTGCGGCAACGTGGCCCGCATGTCGCCCACCTTCTTGCGCACCTGGTACCACTGGTCGGCCACCGTGTTGGCGGGCGCCGAGTCCTTCATCGTGTAGAAAATCAAGGATTCGCCGGGGCGCGAGTAGCTGCGCAGGAAGTCCGTGTTGGCGGTTTCCTGGAGCTTTTTGGCGATGCGGTCGGTGACCTGTTCCTGGACCTGCTGCGCGGTGGCGCCGGGCCACAGGGTCTGGATCACCATGACGCGGAAGGTGAAGGGCGGGTCTTCAGACTGCGCCAGCCGCGAATACGACAGCACGCCAAACAGCGTGACAAGTGTGATGATGAAGATCACCAGCGGCTGATGCCGCAGCGCCCAGGCCGACAGGTTGAACCTGCCTTCCTCGTGGCGGTGGGCGTCCTGGCCAGCGTCCTTGCCGCCTTCCTGGCCGGGGGCGCTCATGACGCGAAGTCCTCGGGATGCAGCGGCGGCACTGGGCGAACCTTCTCGCCGGCCGACACCGTGTGCACGCCTTGCCACACCACGCGCTCGCCGGCCTGCAGGCCTTGCGACAGCGTGACGGTGCGCGCGTCGTAGAGCAGCACCTGCACCCGGCGCAGCTCCAGCGTTTCTGCGTCGGGTTTGACGATCCACACCGCCGGCTCGCGGCCTTCATGGAACAGGGCGGTGGCCGGCACGGTGAAGGTGGTCTGCCCGTTGGCCGAGCGGTTGTCGAAGCTGATGTTGGCCGTCATGCCCAGCCGGACCTCGGGCGAGGGCGATTCCAGCGTGAGTTTGGCGCGGTAGGTGCGGCTTTGCGGGTCGGCGGCCGGCGCGATCTCGCGCAGCACCGCCGTGAAGGTCTGGCCGGGCAACGGGCCGAGCGTGAGGCTGGCGCGCTGGCCGATCGCCAATCCCGCCAGCACGCTTTCAGGCACGTCGCACAGCGCGTCGATGTCGCCCGACCAGGCCAACTGGTAGACCGGGGTGCCCGCCGCCACGTTCTGTCCGGTGTCGGCCTGTTCGGCGGTGATGACGCCCGCGTGGTCGGCGGTGAGGGTGGTGTAGTTGAGCTGGTCGGCTGCCAGCGCCGCCTGCTGGGCGGCCTGGTCCCGCTGCGCAAGCGCCGAGGCATAGGCGTTGCGGGTCTGCTCCAGCTGCGTCGCGGCAATCAGGTTTTCGCGTGCCTGGGCGCGGTCGCGCTCCAGTTGCTGGCGGGCATAGTCAAACTGGTGCTGCGCCGCGGACAGCGCCGCGCGCGCGGCGGCCGCGTTCTTGGCCGCGTCGGCCGGATCCAGTTTGGCAAGGACCTGGCCGGGTGCGACGGTGTCGCCCAGCCGCACCTTGCGCTCGATGATCTTGCCGCCTACGCGGAACGACAGCGGGGTGCTGTAGCGCGCCTGCACCTCGCCGGGCAGCGTCCAGGCGGGCAGGGCTTCGTCCGCCTGCGCGGGCATGGCGACCACGGGACGCGGCGCGGGGGCGGGCGCCTCCTCGCGGCCGCAACCGGCCACGGCGGCCGCCAGCGCAAGCACGGCAGACATCGCCATCAGGCGTGTCCGGCGGCGGGGCAGTGAGAGGGGAAGAAGCGGCGCTGCATCAGCAGCGGCAGGGCGCGCGGTGGGACGCGCGGCCGGGCCAGGACAATTCACGAAACACCTCGCGGCGCGGAAAAGGGCAGAAAAGGGACGAGTCGGGCTCGATACGGACTGGATTCTAATACAGTCCTGTATCCGGATTCAATGTTGAATCTGAAACCGGCGCCGGTGCTAAACTCCGGCCATGTCAAAAGTCCGCCTAACCCGAGAGCAGAGCCGTGACCAGACGCGTCAGCGCCTGCTCGACGCCGCGCAGTCGATTTTTCTGTCCAAGGGTTTCGTGGCCGCCAGCGTCGAAGACATCGCCGAGCAGGCGGGCTACACGCGCGGGGCGTTCTATAGCAATTTCGGCAGCAAGTCCGAACTCTTCCTGCAACTGCTCAAGCGCGACCATGAAAGCGTCATGGCCGACATGCGCGCCATCTTCGAAGCTGGCGAAACGCGGCAGCAGATGGAGGCGCGCGTGCTCGATTACTACAGCACGCACTATCGCGAGAACGACTGTTTTCTGCTGTGGATGGAAGGCAAGCTGCAGGCCGCGCGCGATCCGGACTTCCGTGTGGGGTTCATCGCCTGTCTACGCGAGCTGCGCGCCGCCACCACCGAGTACATCCGCCAGTTCTCGGCCCACGTCGGCACGCCGCTGCCGCTGCCGGCAGAGCAGCTTGCGCTGGGCCTCTTGGCCCTGTCCGATGGCATGCAGTTCAGTTATGCCTTCGATCCGCAGGCCGTCACGCCCGAGATGACCGAAGCCGTGCTGGCCGGGTTCTTTCGCCGCGTGGTGTTCGGCGACGCCAAACCGGAATAGGGCCACGGGCCCTTAGCCGGTCAATTCCGAGATCTCGATCAGGTTCAGGTCCGGGTCGCGCAGGTAGACCGAGCGGAGCCTTCCCGTTGCGCCGGTGCGCGGCACGGGACCTTCGATGATGATTGCGCCCGCCGCCGTGAGCCGGTCGATCACCTCGTCCAGCGGACGGTCGGCGATGAAGCACAGATCCAGCGCGCCCGGCACAGGCAGATGCGCCTTGGGCTCGAACTCGTGGCCGCGCACGTGCAGGTTGATTTTCTGGTTGCCGAAACGCAACGCCTGCCGCCCTTCCCCGAAGGTCTCGAGCCGCATGCCCAGGATGCGAGTGTAGAAATCCACCGTGGCGGCGGGGTCGGTGCAAGTCAGCACGAGGTGGTCCAGATGGTCGATCATCGTTTGGCTCCGTGGTGCAACGTCGTCGTTTGCGGGAACGAGTTGTCAGGCATGTTTGTGTCGTGATAGTAATAGCCTCGGCGCGCGGTTTGACTGAGGGGTCTCGCGCTGCAAGTGTTCAACCTCGGGCGTAAGGAGCTGCCGCATGACTTCGGAAACCCGAACTCCCACCATCAACCGCCCCGTGTTCTTTCCGGCGGCCATCTTCACCCTGATGCTCGTCGCGTTTGCCACCCTGGCGCCCCAATCCGCGCAAAACCAGATTGACACCGTTCAACGCTGGATCCTGGGCAACGTCAGCTGGTTCTACATACTGGTGGTCGCCATCATCCTGCTGGCCGTGGTGTTCTTGGCCGTGAGCCGGTACGGCGATATCAAGCTGGGGCCGGACCACAGCGAACCCGACTACCGGAACTTCACATGGTTCGCGATGCTGTTCTCGGCCGGCATGGGCATCGGATTGATGTTTTTCGGCGTGGCCGAACCCGTCATGCATTTCATGTCGCCGCCGGTGGGTGAAGGCGGAACGGTCATCGCCGCGCGCGAGGCCATGAAGATCACGTTCTTTCATTGGGGCCTGCACGCCTGGTCCATTTACGCGATCGTGGCGCTGATATTGGCATTCTTCAGCTATCGGCACGGACTGCCCCTGACGCTGCGTTCGGCGCTTTATCCCCTGATTGGCAATCGAATCCATGGCCCGATCGGCCACGCGGTTGACGTTTTTGCCATCCTGGGCACGGTGCTGGGAGTGGCGACGTCGCTCGGTCTTGGCGTTGCCCAGATCAACAGCGGTCTGAACCATCTGTTCGGCGTCCCCGTCGGCGTGTCGTCGCAGATCATCCTGATCATCATCACCTGCGGTCTGGCCACGTTGTCGGTGGCAAGCGGCCTGGACAAGGGAATCCGCATCCTGTCGGAGACCAACCTGGTCCTGGCCGTGGTGCTTCTGCTATTCGTGCTGGTCATGGGTCCCACCGTGTTCCTGTTTCAGACGTTTGTGCAGAACACCGGCGCGTATCTGTCCGACATCGTCAACAAGACATTCAATCTGTATGCTTACGAACCGACCGACTGGATCGGCGGATGGACCCTGTTCTATTGGGGATGGTGGATCGCCTGGTCGCCTTTCGTCGGTCTGTTCATCGCCCGCATTTCGCGCGGTCGCACGATTCGCGAGTTCGTGACGGGCGTGCTGCTGGTGCCTGCCGGCTTCACCCTGTTCTGGATGACCGTGTTCGGCGACACGGCGATTCACATGATTCTGGTCGGCAACGTGCAGGAACTTGCACAGGTGGTGGAGGCGGACTCCTCGCTCGCCTTGTTTGCCTTTCTGGAGCGATTGCCTGGAAGCGGCATCGTGTCTATCGTGGCCATCGTGATGGTTGCCGTGTTCTTCGTCACGTCCGCGGATTCGGGCGCGCTGGTGGTGGACCTGCTGGCGTCCGGTGGCCAGGATCGCACGCCCGTCTGGCAGCGCATCTTCTGGTCCTTGCTAATGGGCGCGGTCGCCATTGCGCTGCTGCTGGCCGACGGCCTGACCGCGCTGCAGACCGCCACCATCGCCAGCGCGCTGCCGTTCTCGATCATCCTGCTGCTGTCGCTGTGGGGGCTGTTCAAGGCGCTCAAGCTCGATGCGACCAAGCGCGGCATCCGCTACCAGTCCCTGACGCTCTCGCGGCCGGCGCGCGGCGGCCAGTCATGGGAACGGCGTCTCCGCAACATGGTCATGATGCCGCGCCGCGCCCATGTGCTGCGCTTCATATCCGATGTGGCGCGGCCGGCCCTGGAAGACGTGGCCGACGAACTGCGCAAGCAGGGCTATGCCGTAGAGGTGCGCGAAGACGAAAACGAAGGCGGGGTGATCCTGGAGGTCTCGCACGGCGAACACCTGGACTTTTCCTACGCCGTCCAGCCGCAGGCCTTCGTGCGTCCCAGCCTGACGCCCGACGAGGCGGCCGACGAAGACGAGCGCAAGTATTTCCGTGCCGAAGTCCATTTGCGCGAAGGCGGCCAGGACTACGACATCATGGGCTGGAGCCGCGATGCGGTGATCGGCGACATCCTGGACCAATACGAGCGGCATCGTCATTACCTGCACATGGTGCGCGGGTGAGCCGCTTCGGCTGATACGCCCGCGCCGCTGCCCGCTTCGGTTCCCCTTTGGCCACGCGCTTTGCGTGGCTTTTTTTCGCCCATAGGCCGCCGCTATCCCCTTCATTGCTTTCGCTGCTTTGACGAATCAGCCCGATTCATGGATTATCCAAGCAAATTCTTGTTTAAATAAAAAGTGAGCGAAAAATGAAGGCGAAGGCAGGAGCATGGGCGGTTGTCGCCCTGGCAGTGGCGGCGGCGCTGGCCGGCGGGGCGATGTACTGGAAATCCAGTGGGGCGGCGCAAGGCGGCGGATGGTCGATGCCGCCGGCCAAGGTCGCGGTGGCCGCCGCGGTGCAGGCGGATTTCCCGGTTGTGCTGGCCGGCATCGGCTCGCTGGAGGCCACGCGCCAGGTGCTGGTGCCCGCGGAGGTCGACGGACGGGTGGCGCAGATCCTGTTCACGCCGGGCGAGGCGGTCAAGGCAGGGCAGTTGCTGGTGCAACTGAACGATGCGCCCGAGCAGGGCGAGCTGGCGCGGCTGCAGGCGCAGGCGCGAAATGCCCGGGCCTTGCTGGACCGCACGCGCCGGCTGGTGCCGCTGCAGGCTGCCACGCGAGAACAGCTCGATCAGGCGCAGGCCGACCATGAGCAGGCCGCCGCCGACGTGCGGCGCGTGCAGGCGCTGATCGACCAGAAGCGCATCAAGGCGCCGTTCGACGGGGTGCTGGGCGTGCGCCGCGTGAACCTGGGCCAGTTTGCCCGCGCCGGCGATCCGCTGGTGTCGCTGACGGATGCGTCGTCCGTGTTCGCGAACCTCACGCTGCCCGAGCAGGCGCTGGGCGCGCTGCGCGTCGGCCAGCCGGTGGCGGTGACGGTGGACGCCCACGCCGGCCGTGCGTTCCCGGGCAAGGTCACGACCGTGGAGCCGCAGGTCGACCCGGGCACGCGCACGGTCCGCGTGCAGGCGTTGCTGGCCAATCCCGAAGGCGCGCTGTCCGCCGGCATGTACGCGCAGGGCAGGATCAGCTTGCCAGATCGTCCAAACGTCATCACCGTGCCGGAGACGGCCGTGAGCTATAGCGCGTATGGCGATTCGGTCTATGTCGTAACGGCGCCCGAGGCCGGCACGGCCGGCGCGGCGCCCACCGTCCGCCAGGCCTATGTGAAGACCGGCGAACGCCTGCGGGGCCGCGTGGTGGTGACCGAGGGGCTCAATGCCGGCGACCGGGTCGTCACGTCTGGCCAATTGCGGCTGCACAACGGCGCCGCCGTCGAGATCCTGCCGGACGACACCGTGGCGCTGTCCGCGCCGGGGCAGACCGTGGCGCAAGCCCGATAAGGCACGGAGGCTCCCATGAAGTTCACCGATCTTTTCGTGCGCCGTCCCGTGCTGGCGTTGGTGGTCAGCACGCTCATCCTGCTGCTGGGCATCAAGGCGCTCAGCGGATTACCCGTCCGCCAGTACCCGCTGACCGAAAGCACGACCATCACCATCACCACGCAATATCCGGGCGCCTCGCCTGACCTGATGCAGGGCTTCGTGACGCAGCCCATCGCGCAGTCCGTGGCCACGGTCGAAGGCATTGATTACCTTTCATCGTCGTCCACGCAGGGCCGCAGCGTGATCACCGTGCGGATGAAGCTGAACGCAGACTCCAACAAGGCCATGACCGAGGTGATGGCCAAGGTCAACGAGGTCAAGTACCGGCTGCCGCAGGACGTCTATGACCCGGTCTTGGTCAAATCCGCGGGCGAGGCAACGGCCGTCGCCTATGTGGGCTTTTCCAGCACGACCCTGTCGCTGGCCGCGCTGACCGACTACCTGTCGCGCGTGGTGCAGCCGCAGCTCTCGTCCATCGACGGCGTGGCCAGCGTCGAACTGTACGGCGGACAGAAGCTGGCGATGCGGGTGTGGCTGGACCCGGATCGCATGGCGGCGCGCGGCATTTCCGCCGGCGAGCTGGCCGACGCGCTGCGCCAGAACAACGTGCAGGCGGCGCCCGGCCAGGCCAAGGGCCTGTACGTGGTGTCCAACATCCAGGTCAACACCGATCTCGTCAATGTGGCCGAATTCCGCGACCTGGTCATCAAGCATGAGAACGGCGCCGTCGTCCGGCTAGGCGACGTGGCCACGGTGGAACTGGGCGCGGCGTCCACGGATTCCAGCGGCCTGATGGACGGCGAACCGGCTGTCTACTTCGGCCTGAACGCCACACCGGTCGGCAATCCGCTGGTCATCGTGAAACGCCTGAACGAACTGTTGCCCAACATCAAGCAGAACCTGCCGCCCGGCACCAGCGTGCAGGTGCCGTTCGAACTGGCCCGTTTCATCAGCGCGTCCATCGACGGCGTGACGCAGACGTTGCTCGAAGCCATCGTCATCGTGGTGGCGGTGATATTTCTGTGCCTGGGCTCGCTGCGGGCGGTGCTGATTCCGGTGGTCACCATACCGCTGTCCATGCTGGGCGGCGCGGCGATCATGGCCTTGTTCGGGTTCAGCGTGAACCTGTTGACGTTGCTGGCGATGGTGCTGGCCATCGGGCTGGTGGTGGACGACGCCATCGTCGTGGTCGAGAACGTGCACCGCCACATCGAGGAGGGCAAGTCGCCCGTGCGCGCGGCGCTGATCGGCGCTCGGGAGGTCGCGGGGCCGGTGATCGCCATGACCATTACGCTGGCGGCGGTCTACGCGCCGATCGGGCTGATGGGCGGGCTGACCGGCTCGCTCTTCAAGGAGTTCGCGTTCACGTTGGCTGGCGCGGTGGTGGTGTCGGGCGTGATCGCGCTGACGCTGTCGCCGGTGATGAGCTCGTTTCTCTTGAACGGCCGGGTGGCAGACGGCTGGATGGCGCGCAAGGCCGAACACTTCTTCGGCCGCCTGGGCGACGCCTATGGCCGCGTGCTGGACGTGTCGCTGCATCATCGCTGGATCACCGGCGTGCTGGCGGTGGCCGTGCTGGCCAGCCTGCCGTTCCTGTACAACGCCGCGCAGCAAGAGCTGGCGCCCGTCGAAGATCAATCCACGGTGCTCACTGCCATCAAGTCGCCGCAGCAGGCCAACATCGATTACGTGGAGAAGTTCGGCAAGAAGTGGGACGACGTCATGAAGACGCTGCCCGAACAGAAAGGGCGCTGGCTGATCAATGGGTCGGACGGTGTGTCCAACAGCATCGGCGGCGTGGACTTCGTGGACTGGCAGGACCGCACGCGCTCGGCCGACGAGATCCAGGCCGACATGCAGGCGATGGCGAATGGCGTGGAAGGCAGCAACATCTTCGCGTTCCAGTTGCCGTCCTTGCCCGGCTCCACCGGCGGTCTGCCCGTGCAGATGGTGCTGATGAGCGCGTCCGACTATGCGGTGGTCTTCGACGCCATGGAAAGCCTGAAGAAGGCCGCGCGCGAAAGCGGCCTCTTCATGGTGGTGGATAGCGACCTGGACTACAACAATCCGGTTGTGCAGTTGAAGGTGGACCGCAGCAAGGCCAACAGCCTGGGCGTCACCATGAAGGCCATCGGCGACACGCTGGCGGTGCTGGTGGGCGAGAACTACGTCAATCGCTTCGGCATGGATGGGCGCTCGTATGACGTCATTCCGCAAAGCCTGCGCGAGCAGCGCATCTCGCCGCAAGCGCTGGCGCAGTACCACGTGAAAAGCGCCTCGGGCGCGCAGGTGCCGCTGTCCAATCTGGTGTCGGTGTCGATGGGTGTGGAGCCCAACAAGCTCACGCAGTTCAACCAGTTGAACGCCGCCACGTTCCAGGCCATTCCCATGCCGGGCGTCACCATGGGCGATGCGGTGCGGTTCCTGACGCGCGAGGCGCAATCGCTGCCGGCGGGTTTCAGCTACGACTGGCAGTCCGACGCGCGCCAGTTCACGCAGGAAGGCTCGGCGCTGATGATCACGTTCATTTTCGCCATCATCGTCATCTACCTGGTGCTGGCCGCCCAGTACGAAAGCCTGCGCGATCCGTTCATCATCCTGGTGAGCGTGCCCATGTCGATCTGCGGCGCGCTGATTCCGCTGGCGTTGGGCATGGCGACTGTCAATATCTACACGCAGATCGGGCTGGTGACGCTGATCGGCCTGATCAGCAAGCACGGGATCCTGATGGTGGAGTTTGCCAACGAAATGCAGGTCAGCCACGGCCTGGACCGGCGGGCCGCCATGGAGCAGGCCGCGCGCATCCGCCTGCGTCCCATCCTGATGACCACGGCCGCCATGGTCATGGGCCTGATTCCGCTGCTGTTCGCCACCGGCGCCGGGGCGCACAGCCGCTACAGCCTGGGGCTGGTCATCGTGGTGGGCCTGCTGGTGGGCACGCTGTTCACGCTGTTTGTGCTGCCCACTGTCTACACCGTGTTTGCCCGCGATCACCGGGCAGCCAACGATACGCCGCGCGCCCGCGAACTGGCGCAGGCCGACGCCGAGGACGCGCGCGCCGCGGCCTCGCACTGAGGAATCCAACATGAATACGCTACACCCCTCCCTCCGGCTGCGCCGCAGCGCCGTCGTGCTGCTGGCGGCCCTGGCCGTGGCCGGTTGCGCCGTCGGGCCGGATTACCAACAGCCGAACCCGGCGCCCGTCGTCCTGGCCAGCCCCGAGCAGGCGCTGTTCTCCACCGACCAGATCCAGCGCGATTGGTGGAAGCAGTTGCAGGACCCGCAGCTCGATCGACTGATCGGCATGGCGCTCGCCCGCAATCTGGACATCCGCATCGCCCAGGCCCGCCTTGCCGAATCGCGCGCGGTGCTGGACGAAAGGGAACTGGACAAGCTGCCTGCCGTAACGCTGGGCGGCGGTTACGCGCGCAGCCTGTCGCAGGCGAACCCCGGCGTCGCTGGCGAGCGCAATCTGGCCGAAAGCTATCGCGCGGGCTTTGACGCGACCTGGGAGCTGGATCTGTTTGGCCGGCTGCGCCGCGCGGCCGACGGCGCCGCCGCCCGCAGCGAAGCGCAAGCGGCCGATCTGGCGCAGGCGCGCATCGTGGTGGCGACCGAGGTGGCGCGCAACTATTTCGAGCTGCGGGGCGCCGAGCAGCGGCTGGCCGTGGCCCGCGCCAACCTCGCCAGCCAAGAGGACAGCCTGCGCGTGACTCAGGCCATGGTGTCGGCCGGCCGCGGCGACGAAGGCGATCTGGCCAGCGCGCGGGCGGAACGGGAGACGGTGCAGGCCAGCATCCCCGTGCAGGAGACCGCGCGCAGGCTGGCGCTGTACCGGATCGCGGTGCTGGCGGCCCTGCGTCCGGTGGAGCTGGGCGCGCTCGATGCCGCCACGCCGCTCGCGCCGTTGACGGCGCGGCTGCCCATCGGCGACGTGGGCGCCTTGCTGTCGCGGCGTCCGGACGTGCTGGCCGCCGAACGCAACCTGGCCGCCGCCAATGCCGACGTGGGCGTGGCCACGGCCGAGTTGTACCCGCGCATCGACCTGGGCGGATTCCTGGGGTTCGTCGCGCTGCGCGGCGCGGACTTCGGGTCGGCGGCCAGCCGCGGGTTCAGCGTGGCGGCCGACGCCGGCTGGCCCGCCTTCCACCTGCCCACGGCGCTGGCCCGCAAGCGCGGAGCCGAGGCGCGCCTGGAAGGCGAAGCGGCGCGCTACGAGCAGGCGGTGCGGCGTGCGGTTCAGGAGATGGAGGAGGCCCTGGCCGAGTACGGACAGACGCAGCAGCGCCTGGGCAATCTGGCGCAGGCGGCCGCCCACAGCGGACGGGCCGCGGAATTGGCCCGGCTGCGCTACCGCGAAGGCAGCACCCCGTATTTGACCGTGCTGGACGCGCAGCGTACGCTTTTGCGCGCCCAGGACGCCGTGGCCGTCGCGGAAGCCGAGTCCTACACGCGCCTCATTGCGCTGTACAAGGCGCTGGGGGGCGGCTGGCAGGCGCAGCCCGTTGCTGCGGTGGCGGCGGTTTTCCCCGCGCCGGCTGACCCGGGCGAGCCGTCCGTGGCACCATAGGAACCTTCTTGCGGAGCATCGATACCCCTCATGTCTGACAGCCTGTCCCATCCGGCCGCCGCGATGCCGCACCAGCCTGCGGATCGCGTGCTCATGACCCTGAAGACGCGCGGGCCGCAATCCATTGCGGTCATCGCGCGCGCCATGGACGTGACGGCCGAGGCGGTGCGCCAGCAGATGACGCGCCTGTATGCCGACGGGCTGGTCGACTTCGAAAGCCAAAGCGCGGGCCGCGGCCGGCCCACCCCGATCTGGTTCCTGACCCAGGCCGGCCATGGGCGCTTCCCGGACACGCACGCCGAGATGACGGTGCAGATGATCGCGGCTGTGCGCCAGGTGTTCGGCGACGACGGCATCGACAAGCTGGTGCAGGTGCGCGAAGGCGCCATGCTCAATGTCTATCAGCAGGACATGCAGGACGCGCCGGACTTGAAGACGCGCCTCGAGCGCCTGGTCGACGTGCGCTGCGCCGAGGGCTACATGGCGGAAATGCGTGAGGACGGTGCGGATTTCATCTTCATCGAGAACCATTGCCCCATCTGTTTCGCGGCCAAGGCCTGTATGGGCTTTTGCCGCAGCGAGCTGGAACTGTTCCGCAAGGTGCTGGGCGAGGGCGTGCAGGTCGACCGCGAGGAACACATCCTGGCCGGCGCGCGGCGCTGCGCCTACCGCGTCAGTGAGCGGGTCAGTGAGCGGGTCATAGAGCGGCCATGACGCTCAAGCAGCTCGAAGCCTTCTACTGGGCCGCTACCTGTGCCAGTTTTGCCGTGGCGGCCGAGCGGCTTCACTTGTCCGTGTCCTCGCTGTCCAAGCGCATCACCGAACTGGAAGAGGGGCTGGGCCAGACGCTCTTTGACCGCAGCGGCCACAAGGCCGCGCTGACCGACGCGGGCCAGCGCCTCGTGCCGCAGGCACGCGGCCTGCTCGCCGCCGCTGACCAGGTCCGCGCTTCCATGACTGAAACGCCCGGCCTGCGCGGCCGCTGCCGCTTCGGCGTGGGCGAGCTGACCGCGCTGACCTGGCTGCCGGGATTGATCCGCGCCGTGCGCGCCGCCTACCCCGAGTTGGTGCTGGAGCCGTACGTGGACATCGGCCAGGTGCTGGAGCAGCGCGTCGCGGACGGCGAACTGGACTTTGCCGTGATCGCCGGCCGGTCTTCCCGCGCCGGCATAGCGTCCTCGCCCATCGGTGAGGCCCAATTCTCCTGGGTCGCTGCGCCCTCGGTGCTGCAACCTTCCGAGACCGGCATGACGATGGCCTTGCTGGCCCGGCTGCCGCTCGTGACCCTGCCCGAAGGCGCGGGCACCACGCGCATCATCGACGACTGGCTGGGCGGCCGCGAAGCCGCGGGCGAGCGCCTGTGCTGCAACAACTGGGGCGCCATTGTCGGGCTGCTGATCGAGGGTACGGGCGTGGGGCTGCTGCCCAGCCATTGGGCCGAAAAGCTCCAGACCGAAGGCAGCCTGCGCGTCCTGCACGGCGAGCCCGAACTGGCCGCCTTGCCCTATGCGTTTCAGTACCGGCGCGACGACGCCCGGCCGCTGGTCGCCATGCTGCGCGATACGGTCGCCGCGTCGGCCGATTTCTCGGCGCCTTGCCGTCTGCCCTGAGCCATTCGTCCGCAAGGCGGCCGCCGCGGGCGTATAGTGGGCGGCGCGCCACCCGCCGGTCTATACAATCGCCGCGCGCCTGGCGCAGAATCCAACAACAACGTGCGCGCGAGGGGGATGGGCCCGGCGATGCGGCACGACCCGGGGTCTGTTGCTCCCTGCCAGGCGGTGCGACCGCGCACGAGACGACAGATCTTCCGGAATCGACGGAGATCTTTCATGCGTAAACTTTGCCTCGCCATGGCCATGGCGGGAATGCTGGCCACCGGATTGGCGAACGCCCAGTCCACCCTGCGTATCGGGCTGCAGGACGACCCGGACGTGCTGGACCCGGCGCGCGCCCGCACCTTTGTCGGCCGCATCGTGTTCGCCTCGTTGTGCGACAGGCTGGTCGACATCACCCCCGACCTGAAGATCGTGCCGCAGCTCGCGCAATCCTGGACCGTCGGTCCGGACAACAAGACGCTGACCTTCAAGCTGCGCACGGATGCCGTGTTCCATGACGGCACTCCCATCAACGCCGCCGCCGTCAAGGCCAACCTCGACCGCGCCCGCACGCTGCCCGACAGCAACCGCAAGAGCGAGCTGGCCACCGTTGCCAGCGTCGACGCGCCGGACGACCAGACCGTGGTGCTGAACCTGTCGGAGCCGGACGCCTCGCTGCTGTCGCAACTGTCCGACCGCGCAGGCATGATGATTTCGCCCGCCAGCTTCGATAAGGATCCCGGCGGCAAGCCCGTGTGCTCGGGCCCGTACCAATTCAAGGAGCGCGTGCAGAACGACCGCATCGTGCTCGAGAAATTTCCCAAGTACTGGGACGCAGCCAACTACCACTTCGACCGCCTCGTCTACACGCCGATCCCGGACAACACCGTGCGCCTGAACAACCTGCGCGCCGGCGATCTGGACATCATCGAACGCGTGGCGCCCAGCGACGCCAAGGCCGTCAAGGACGACGCCAGCCTGCGTCTGGCGCCGGTCACCGGCCTGGGCTTCCAGTCCATTTCCATCAACCTGGCCAACGGCGCGCGCGCCGACCATCCGCTCGCCAAGGACAAGCGCGTCCGCCAGGCGCTGGATCTGGCCATCGACCGCGACGTCCTGAACCAGGTGATCGGCGAAGGCATGTTCCAGCCCGCCCACCAGCCGTTCCCGCCCGCCAGCTTTGCCTACAACAAGTCCTTCGACCGCCCGGGCCGTGATCCCAAAAAGGCGCAGGCCCTGCTGAAGGAAGCCGGCTACGACCGCGTGAAGGTCGAAATCACCTTCGGCAACAACACCACCATGCAACAGGTCTTCGAACTGGTGCAGGCCATGGGCGCCGAAGCGGGCTTTGACATCTCCCTGCGCCCGGTCGAGTTCGCCTCGCTGCAATCCTCGCTGGCGCGCGGCGACTTCCAGATCGGCCAAAGCGGCTGGTCGGGCCGGGTCGATCCCAGCGGCAACATCCACCAGTACCTGAGCTGCAAGGGCAACCTGAACGACGGCAAGTTCTGCGACCCCGCCGTCGACAAACTGCTCAACGACGCCCGCGCCGAAGCCGACACCACCAAGCGCCGCGCCATGTACGACCAGGTGCTCGCCGCGATGCAGGACCAGCGTCCGATCATCTACCTGTTCTACCTGCCGTGGACGTTCGGCGTGCAGGCCAAGGTGGAAGGTTTCGTCCCGTATCCCGACGGACTGATCCGCCTGAAGGGCGTATCAAAGAAGTAGACCCACCCCCTACCCGCTAACGCGGGCCCCCTTAAGGGGGCGACACCTGCGGACCGGCGGAGCCGGATCCGCGGTGGCCCGGATGGCGTCACTTGCTGTTGTGGGGTGGTTACGCGTATGCGGAGGTGTCTGACACCCTCTGAGATGCTGTGCCGAGGTGCCGACCGTCTCCCCAGGGTGTCAGACACCGGCCAATAGCAACACGGTCGGCCAATCCACCCATGGGTGTCAGACACCCGAATCAGTCCTACAAAACACCTGGGTGTCAGACACCCGAATCGGTCTTACCTCCCAACACCAGGACCCACCATGTTTACGACTCGCCCGGAAATCCTCGGCACCTTCGGTGTCGTGACGTCCACCCATTGGCTGGCCAGTTCGGCCGGCATGTCGCTGCTGGAGCGCGGCGGCAATGCGTTCGATGCCTGCGTTGCCTCGGCGTTCGTGCTGCAGGTGGTCGAGCCCCACCTGGTCGGTCCGGCTGGCGAAGTGCCTGCCGTGTTCTATTCCGCCCGCACCGGCAAGGTCGAGGTCCTGTGCGGGCAGGGCACCACGCCCGCCGCCGCCACGCTGGAACGCTACCGCGCCGAAGGCCTGAAGCTCATTCCCGGCAATGGCCTGCTCGCGACCGTGATCCCCGGCGCGTTCGACGCCTGGATGCTGCTGCTGCGCGACCACGGCACGATGCGCGTGCGCGATGTGCTTGAACCCGCCATCTATTACGCGGAGCACGGCCATGCCCTGATGCCCCGTATTTCCAACACCATCGCCGGCCTGAAGGAGTTCTTCGAAACGCACTGGCCGACGACCGCCCAGGTCTACGTGCCGGGCGGGCAGGTGCCGCAGGCCCGCAAGCTGTTCCGCAATCCGGCGCTGGCCCGCACCTGGACCCGCGTGCTGCAAGCCGCTGAAGGCGCCGGCGCCGACCGCGAGCGCCAGATCGAGGCCGCGCGCGATGCGTTCTACCGCGGCTTCATCGCCGAAGAGATCGACCGCTTCGCCCGCAACACCGACGTCATGGACGAAAGCGGCACGACTCATCGCGGCGTCATCACGGCGGACGACCTGGCCGGCTGGTCCGCCAGCTACGACCAGCCGCTGACCTACGACTATCACGGCTACACCGTCGCCAAGGCGGGCGCCTGGAGCCAGGGCCCGGTCTTCCTGCAGACCCTCGCCATCCTGAAAGACATGGATCTGGCGGGCGTCAGCCCCACCAGCGCCGAGTTCATCCACCGGGTCACCGAGGCCATGAAGCTCGCCTTTGCCGACCGCGAAGCCTATTACGGCGACCCGGCCTTCATCGACGTGCCGCTGGCCCATCTGCTGTCCGACGCGTACAACGCCGAACGCCGCCAGCTGATCGGGGAGGGCGCGTCCCACGACCTGCTGCCCGGGCAGGTGCCCGGCTTCGAGGCGCAGGTCGCGCGTGTCATGGACACCCTGGAGCGCCTGTCGCCCGTCACCGCGCCCGGCAGCGCCACGAACGAACCGACGCTTGCCGACATGCGCGCGTCGGCCAAGCGCGGCGACACCACGCACGTGGATGTGATCGACCGCTGGGGCAACATGATCTCGGCCACGCCGTCAGGCGGCTGGTTCCAGTCGTCGCCGGTCATTCCCGAGCTGGGCTTTGGCCTGAACACCCGCGCCCAGATGTTCTGGCTGGAAGAAGGCCTGCCCGGCACGCTGGCGCCGGGCAAGCGCCCGCGCACCACGCTGACCCCGTCGCTGGCGCTGCGCGACGGCAAGCCCTACCTGGCCTTCGGCACGCCGGGCGGAGACCAGCAGGAGCAATGGCAACTGCTGTTCTTCCTGCGTCACGTGCACCACGGCCTGAACCTGCAGGAAGCGATCGACCTGCCCATGTCGCACACCATGCATTTCCCGACGTCCTTCTACCCGCGCGACCGGAAGCCGGGCCATCTTGCGCTGGAAACCAGCTTCGGCCCCGAGGTCATCGCGGCCCTGCGCCAGCGCGGCCACCAGATCGAAGAACTGCCCGAATGGTCGGTCGGCCGGCTGACCGCGGCCTCGCGCGATCCGGACGGACTGCTGCATGCGGCCGCCACGCCGCGCCTGATGCAGGCGTACGCCGTCGGCCGTTGAACGCACGGCGCACGCTTTCTTACAAAGCGTGCGCCGTGTGGCGTCTTGCAGCGGTTTACCCGCATAGGGTATGTTTGTCGCATGACGCCATCCGAGCAGAGCCCGGCAACAGCGGCTCGACCCCTCACGGGAACAGAACCCTTATTCATCGTCCTCAATAAAGGATCGGGGCGCGGCGACGCGCAGGTCCTGCAGGACACCATCCGGACAATCCTCGACGAGGCCGGGCGGCGCTACGAACTCATGCCCGTCGACGACCCGTCGCGGCTGACAGACGTAGCCCGCAAGGCCGTCAAGCGCGCCCAGGACGAGCAGGGCGTCGTTATCGCCGCGGGCGGCGACGGCACGCTCAACGCCGTCGCGGGCACGGTGCTGGGACAAGGTGTGCCTTTTGGCATCCTGCCGCAGGGCACCTTCAACTACTTCGGCCGCACCTACGGCATCTCGCAAGAGACCGACGTGGCGCTGCGCGGTTTCCTGCAAGGCAGCATCCGCCCGGTGCAGGTCGGCCTGCTGAACGGCCGCCTGTTCCTCGTCAACGCCAGCCTGGGCCTGTATCCCCAACTGCTCGAAGACCGCGAAGCCTACAAGCAGCGCTACGGGCGCAGGCGCTGGGTCGCACTGTGGTCGGGCCTGGTCACGCTCTGGCGCCAGCCGCGCCAGCTCGGCCTTGAACTTGAATTCGAGGGCAAGTCGCGCAGCCTGCGGTCACCAACGCTGGTCGTGGGCAACAACAAACTGCAGTTGGAACATATCGGCATCGAGAACGACGAACTCGACCGCAACCGGCTCATTGCCATGGCGGCGCGGCCCGTGGGCACGCTAGCCCTCTATGGTCTGCTGGTGCGCGGCCTGCTTAGCCGGATGGGCGAAGCCGAGAACGTGATCAGCTTCGCCTTCGACAAGCTCACGGTAGGCGTGCGCGGGCGCCGCCGGGTCAAGGTGGCGATGGACGGCGAAATCTTCTGGATGGACACGCCGCTTGAATTCAAGGTGGCAAGCGATCGCCTGCCCCTGGTGGTGCCGGCGGACCCCGAGCTCCTGGACCGCTCATGACGCGGATCCTGCATTTGTCGGACACCCATTTCGGCACCGAACGCAAGGCAGTCGTCGAGGCCGTGCTGGATTTGGCGCGGCAGTTGTCGCCCGATCTGGTGGTGCTCAGCGGCGACATCACCCAGCGCGCGCGCCGCAGCCAGTTCGCCGCCGCCCGCCGGTTCATCGAACGCCTGGCGCTGCCCGTGCTGGCGGTGCCCGGCAACCACGACATCCCGCTGTACAACATATTTGCCCGGGCGCTCAATCCCTACGGCAACTACAAGCGCGCGCTGGGGCCGATCCTCGAGCCCGTGTTCGAGAACGACGGCGTGCTTGCCATCGGGGTGAACACCACCCGGCCAAAACGCCATAAGGACGGCGAAATCTCCGACGCCCAGATCGCCCGTGTCGGCCAGAGGCTGCGTCAGGCCCGAGCGGGCCAATTGCGGATCGTCGTCGCGCATCACCCCGTGCGCGCCAAGGTTGAATCGGACCTGTCCAATCTGCTGATCGGCCGCGAACGTGCGCTTGCGGCCTGGGCGCAGGCGGGCGTCGACCTGGTGCTGGGCGGTCACATACACTTGCCCTACGTACTGCCGCTGACCGCGCCGACAGGCCCGGCCGGCTGGATTGTCCAGGCGGGAACCACGTGTTCGCACCGCGTGCGGGGCACCGTGCCCAATTCGCTTGGCGTGATCACCCGCTCGCAAGAGGACGGCCAGTCGGTTTGCCACGTCGAGCGGTGGGACTATGCGGCGGGCGCGCACGCATTCGCGCCCGTCGATAAAACCCTGGTCTCGCTGTAACCGTGCGCGGCGCCGCCGCGCCCGGTCCTTTTTGATGGCGCGTTCCAGACCGATGTCTACGCGGCATGGGCCGCGGCCCATGCCCTCTCTTTGTTTGTCGCGCTGCCGATTGTGGCCGGCGGTGTGGCGTTGCTGTTCATGCATTGCCACGGCCGGCTGTCCGGCAATGGCCGCGCGGCACTGTTCGCCGCGACGGCGGGCGTGTCCTTTGCGGTGTTCCTGGCGCTGGCGCTGGCCGTCGAACGGCGCGGGACCGTCGTGGCGTTCGACAGCGCGCTCGCCAACGCGCTCAGCATGTCCATGTCGACGTCGATGCTCTGGCTGCTGTCCTGGATCACCTACCTGGGAGACCGCACCCTGCTCACGGTCGTCGCCGTGCTGATGACACTGGCGCTGCTGTGGCGCGGGTCATGGCAGCTCGCGCTCTTCTGCGCCGTCGCGACCGGCCTGAACGGCGCGCTCAACTGGCTGTTCAAGCACTCGTTCGAACGCGTGCGCCCCGACCACGACCACGGCTACGCCATGGCAACCGGCTGGAGCTTTCCCAGCGGACATTCCTCCGCGGCGATGGCTGTGTACGGCACGGCCTGCTACCTGATGTGGCGTTTCGCGCCGCCCGGCTGGCGCCTGCCGTGCGTGGCGTTCATGGCCGCGCTCATCATGGCCATCGGCCTGAGCCGCATCCTGCTGCAGGTGCATTTTGCCAGCGACGTCGCCGCCGGGTTTGCGGTCAGCCTTGGGTGGCTGGTCCTGTGCGTGGCGGCCGTCGAGCGGCTGCACGTTTCAGGCAGGACGGTTCAGCGCGTCAAGTAGGCGCGCCTCGACGCCGGCAACGGCGCCCGCCTGCAGCGGCGCGCAGGCGTAGCGCCCGCCCGCGCACGCGATGGCCCGGTCAAGCTGCCGCATCCGGTCGGCGGGCGGCGGGTCCAGATCGATGATCAGCTTGCCGGCAATAGGCGCCGTGACTTGTCCGTCGCTGAAGCGTTCCAGCGTGCGATCGATCTCGCGTTCCCGGGGCAGGGCCAGCACGATGGTGTCGGACTCGGCCAGAGCTTCGCGCGCCGAGGTCGCCAGCGTCGCGTTGCCGCGGAAATCCTCGCAGCGGTCCGCCTCGATGTCGTAAAGCGTCAACGCAATGTCGGGATCGGCGGCCAGCAGCCGCCGCGCCGCCCGCGTGCCGATCCTGCCCATGCCGACGATGCTGACGCGCGGACTCATGGCTTGGGCACCGACCAAGTGCTCACGATATGGGCGACCGGCTCGTCCGAACCTTCGCCCGTCAACACGACTTCCCCCGCGGAAAGGCGGCCAACCTTGAGCAGGCGGGCGTGGGCATGGATGGCGCCCGCCGGGCTCTTGCGCAGAAAATTGATGGTTAGGCTGGCCGTGACCGCGTGGGCCTGCCCGGTCGCGCCCACGACCGCCGCATACATGGCCAGGTCGGCCAGTCCCATCAGCATTGGTCCGGCCACGATGCCGCCCAGCCGCTGGTGCGTGTCCCGGGCGGGCAGCACGGCGTGCGCCGTGCCGTGGCCGATGTGCAGCACATCGATCCCCAGAAGCATCGAGAACGGGTGCTGGTCGGCCAGCAGCACGTGAAAGTCGGCAAGGCTGATCAGCGGCGCGCGCGCATCGGCGGCCAGGGCGGTTGCGGTCATCGTTGTTCCAGGGCGTGGCAAAAGTTGTCCAGCAGCGCGTCGGCCTGCTGGCCCAGGGACTTGAGGCGGCGGGTATGCACCAGCAGCAACAGTCCCATCAGATAGGTGAACACGTTCATCTGCTCGGCCTGAACGGACTCGTCGCGCCAGCCCTTCGTGCGTGACAGCGCCTGTCCGATCAGGTCGATGCATTGCTGCAACCGGCTATTGAGCTTTTCGTCCATGTCCCGGCCCAGCCCGCGCGGGCCAAGTCCCTGGAACAGATACATCCCCAGCGAGAAATCCGTACGCCGCTGCGCGTAGTACTCAAAGAACGCCTGGATCACGCCGCGCGCGGCCGACTGCGGCGCCTCGGCCTCGCCCGCCTGCGCCAGATGCGCGTGCAGCCGCTGCAGCGATCCATCCAGCAATTCGCCATACAGCGCTTCCTTGCCGGCGAACCAGGGATAGATGGCGCCGGTCGTGCAACCGGCTTCCTTTGCGATGGCCCGGATCGTCGTCTTTTCCAGGCCATCCCGCTCGAACACGCGCTGCGCGGCGTCCAGGATGATCTGCCGGCGCAGGGCGCTCAGACGTTCGTTGCGGTCGGCACGGGGGGAAGGCGTGGACATGGCGCTCGGCGGCGATTCGATGCCACCGATCATATCGACGATTTTTATTAATAACAACGTTATTAACCGTGCACGTGATTACGATGATCTTCAGTGTCGGCATCATCCCGGCCGCTCCGGTTTACCGCCGCATGGCAGCCGGAGCCGCGAGGAAAGTAGCGTGATGAATGGGTTTTGGAATTGCCCGGAAAATTGGGGGCAGGGCCGAAAGTCGCATGGTTGCGCGCTCGGGCAGTCCGGTAAGGGAAAGCCCTAGCGTTACGCGGCAAGCATCAGCGGGATGTTGCAACTTCCCAACAAGCCTGTCGCAAACCTGCACTTTTCTGATGCCGACCATAGCCAGTCCCCCCGATTTTTGATGCAATAGCGTCAACTTCCCTTCGCGGAGTTAGGGGGGCGGCAGGC
>CBHWAL010000004.1:0-24736 GCA_966111495.1 uncultured Achromobacter sp.
GGTGGTGGCAGCCGCCAATGTGACGGAGCCGGTGCGCCCCACCGCTTCGAACAGCGCCATCTCGCGTTTGTTCATATGAACCTCGTTTTTCATACATCTTCACGTATGAAATGACTAAATATATATATTTGACTATATCAATCTGCCTGCCGGACACTGGCTCCACATCACAACAGCCGGCGCGGCTTCGATGCGGCGCACGGCAATATCGCGAGGAGACACCGATGGAAATGAGACCTGGCGTACCCCCACGCAGGCTGCTGGCCAGACTGCTCGCGCCGCTGCTTGGCTGCGCGTTGCTGGCTTCCGGGGCGCCCGCCCTGTCCGAGACCCCGGCGGGGGGCACGATTCGGATCGTCGTCGGTGCGCCGCCGGGTGGCGCTCCCGACACCGTGGCCCGCATCGTGGCGCAGCACATGCAGGTCGGCGGGCGGGCCGTGATGGTCGAGAACAAGAACGGCGCCGCCTCCATGATCGCGGCCGCCTATGTGGCCCGCGCGCGGCCCGACGGCAACACCCTGCTGCTCGCCAGCCAGACGACGGTCGCAGTGGCGCCCACGCTGCAGAACGTGACAACGTTCGACCCCATGAAGGACTTCACCGGCGTGGCCCTGGTAGGCAGCGCGCCGCAAGTGCTGCTGGCCGGGCCGAAGCTGCGCGCCAACTCCGTTCAGGAGCTCATCGCGCAGGCCAAGGCCGCACCGGGCGAGATCGACTTTTGCTCGGGAGGCATCGGCACCTCGCCCTACATGGCAGCCGTACTGTTCGCCCAGACGGCGGGCATCGAGTTGCACAGCATCCCGTTTGCCGGCGAACAGGCGTGCATCACCGAAATGCTGGCGGGCCGCCTGCCGTTCATGTTCGCCAACGCCTCGACGGCGCTGCCTTACATGAAGGACCAGCGCCTGCGCGCCCTGGCCGTGACCAGCAAAGCGCGCGTCGGCTTCGCGCCGCAGTTGCCGACAACGGCCGAAGCGGGCCTCAAGGATTACGAGGTCGCGACCTGGCTTGGCCTGCTTGCACCGGCCGCCACGCCGCCCGACGTGGTCAACGCGCTGAACGCGGAAGTGCGCCGCGTGCTGCGTCTGCCCGATGTGCGCGAGAAGCTGGAGGCGCAAGGGTACGCGCTGTCCGATGACAGCCCGGCAGCCTTCACCCGCTACTACCAGGCCGATCGCGATAAATGGGTGCGGCTGATCCAGACCGCTGGCATCAAGCAAAACCCCTGAACGCCGCCGCTTGCCCGCCCTTCCCCCTCATATTTCCGAGCATCCCATGAGCCGTACGCAGCCCGCCTCTTCTTCCGACGACCCGCGCACCGTGCTGGGCATCCATCACAGCCCTGTCACCGGCACGGTTCCGCCGGGCGCCTGCGATTGCCATGTACACATCTTCGGTCCGTTCGACCGCTATCCGCTGGCCGACAACCGCGTGTTCATGCCGGGGCTCGCCTCGACCGATGATCTGCTTGCGCTGCACGCAGCGCTTGGGGTGGACCGCGCAGTGGTCGTGCAGGCCAGCCCGCAGGGCACCGACAACCGCTGCATGACCGATGCCCTTGCCACCCTGAATGCGGCAGGCCACGCGTCGCGCGGCGTCGCGGTACTGGCGCCCGATATCTCGCGCGACGGCCTGCGCGCGCTGCATGCGGCAGGCGTAAGAGGCGCGCGCGTCAACCTGCAATCGTTCGGTCAGCAAGATCCGGCCATCGCCCGCGATGCGCTGACGCGCACCGCCGAGCAAGTCGCCGACCTGGGTTGGCATGTGCAGATCTACACCACGCTGCCGGTGGTTGCCGCGCTGGCGCCCGCGCTGCGCGACTGCCCCGTGCCGATCGTGATCGATCACTTCGCATTGGCGAGCGCCGTCGCCGGCACGGGCCAGCCCGGCTTCGATGCGCTGCTGGAGACGGTGGCAACGGGCAATGTGTACGTAAAGCTCTCCGCGCCGTATCGCCTTACGGTCTGGCAGGACGGCCGCCCGCCCATCGAGGCACGCGAGATCGCACGCGCCCTGATCGATACGCGGCTTGACCGCATGCTGTGGGGCACCGACTGGCCGCATTCAGGGGCGTGGCCGGGTGTGGCGCGCACGCGGGATCGCAGTGAACCGCTGCATCCCATCGACGATGGCGAGCAACTGTCGGCGTTTTGCGCGTGGGTCAGCGAGAAGGAGAAGCAGGCGATCCTGGTGGATAACGCGGCGCGGGTTTATGACTTTTGAGGGTGGCGCCAGGCTGTACAGCCCCGTGCCGGCGGTCTGAAAGCAGCGGCGGGAAACGCCCCTGTCACTCAACCTGGGCCGATTCGCTCAGCGACTTGAGCACCGTCCAGCCGGACTCGATGTGCTTGCGCATGGCCAGCATGGCGGCCGACGCGTCGCCCGAGGCGAACGCCTGCAGGATTTCTTCGTGTTCGCGCACGGCGTCCGCGCCGCGGCCCGAGGCGGAGTTGATCAGGTCGAACGGATAGCGTGCCCACAGGATCTGCACAAAATGCAGGGTCTGGGGCAATTGGGCGATGTCGTAGAGCTGGCGATGGAAGCGGTAGTTGATGCCGCGCGCGGTGGCGCGGTCGCCGCTTTCGAAGGACTTGGCGAAATCATCGGCCAGCACCCGCAATTCGGCGATGTCTTCGGTGGTGATGCGTTCGATCGCGGCACGCACGAGCTGCGATTCCAGCAGTAGACGCAGTTGCAGGATCTCGGCCGACGCGCCCGCGTCAAACGGGACGACCCGCGCGCCACGGTAGGAATCGCCGCTGATGTAGCCTTCGGCCTCCAGCAGCTTGAGCGCCTCGCGCACGGGCGTGATGCTCAGGCGCAGCTGCTCGGCGATCTCGGCTTGCTTCAGTCGCGAGCCACGCGGAAACACACCCGAGATGATGCGCTCGCGCAGATAGTCCGCGACCTGTTCCTCTTTTGTACGGTATTCCATCGATTAAGCCTGAGTGGCCCGGACGAACCGGATAAACCTGTTTGCAGGCCGCAAAGCCCCTATGGGCCCGATTCTACCCGTTAAGCCCTGGCCGCACCCCCGGTTTCCGCGACGATGCGCCGGGCTTGCTCGACCACCGGCTTGTCGATCATCTTGCCGTCGACGGCAGTGGCGCCGCCGCCGCTTGCGTCGAACGCCTCCAGCACGCGCCGCGCCCAATCCCGCTCGGATTCGGAAGGCAGCCAGGCCGCGTTGACCTGCGCCACCTGACGGGGGTGGATGCACAATTTTGCGCCGAAGCCAAGCAGCCGGGAACGGACCGCGTCGGCCCGCATCGCGTCCGGATCGTTGAACTCCAGGCTGACCCCGTCGATGGGCGCGGGCAGGCCGGCGTGGCGAGAGGCCAGCGCGATGGCCGTGCGCACGGGCGTCATGGCGTCGCCCTGGTCGGCAATTCCGCTGTCCATGGCGAAGTCGACGCTGCCGAACGCGATGCGCGCCAGGCCGGGCACACGGGCCAGCGCCGCCAGGTCCATGTAGCCGTCCACGGTTTCGAGTAGCGCAATGACCTGGCGGCCCGGCAACGCGGTCAGCACCTGCGCGAGCGTGCCCGCATTGGCCTTGGGCAGCATGACGGCCACCTGAGGCAATGCGCGTAGCGCGGCCACGTCTTCGGCGTGCCAGGAGGTGTCGGCGGGGTTGATGCGCACGCAGGCCTGCCCGCCGTTTGACAGCCATCTGGCCGCCTGGTCACGGGCGGCGTCCTTCGCGGCGGGCGCGACGGCGTCCTCCAGGTCCAGAATGACCGCGTGCGCGCCGCTGGCAACGGCGCGGTCATAGCGTTCGGGCCGGTCGCCCGGAACGAACAGCAGGCTGCGAGCGGGTCGGTTCACAAGGCGCTCACTCGAAGACAACGTCGTTGGAATTGGTGATGCGGCAGAACCGCTGCAGGCTCTTGATCGCGTTGTCGTGCTCCTCGGCGGTCAGGCCGCAGCAGCAGTCTTCAAGAACGATCATCTCGTAGTCACGATCGTGGCCTTCGCGCACCGTGGCCTGCACGACGGCGTTGGTGGAAATGCCCGAGCAATAGATACGCTTGATGCCATGGGCGCGCAGGATGGATTCCAGGCTGGTGCTGTAGAACGGACTGACGCGATGCTTGACGATGTCGAAATCCTGCGGCTGGCGGTCCAGGTCGGGATGCACTTCGGTGCCCCACTCACCCAGCTTGAAGATGCCGTTCTTGCGCGCACCCGAGAAGATCGGCGAGTTGGGCGGGCATTCGCGGTAATCGGGCGAGAATCCGACGCGCACGAAGCCGATGGGCAGGCCGGCGGCACGCGCCTTGTCCACGGCGCGCCGCGTATGTTGGACGATGTCGCGGCTGCGCACCTGTTCGCCGTAGCCGGCGCGGCCGTTGGGTCCGTCCGCATGGACCAGGTCGTTCTCCATGTCCAGCACCAGGTAGATGGCGTCTTTCATTGGGGGCTTTCCTCAGAGTTGGGGGTTCGGAAAAATAGGGATAGTGGCCGGGGTGGCGGGCTTACAGGATCACCTCGCGCGCCTGCAGGTCCGCGCGTTGGGCCGAGTCCAGCCCCAGGAGCTCGCCGTAGACATAATCCTCGTCCTGGCCCAAGGCGGGCGTCAAGCGGCGGATCCCGATGCCGTCCGACTTGCTGAAGCGGGCGGGCGCGCCCACCGCCAGGCGGGCCGGAATGCCGGGCGCCTCGACCGGCGTGACGGCGCCGCGGGCCTGCAGATGCGGGTCGGATGCGATGTCCTGCATGTCCCAGGATACGTGCGCGCACACGCCCGCCTGCTGCAACGCGTCGGCAGTGGCATCGGCGTCGCAAGACGCAAGCCACCGCGTGACCAAGGCGTCGATCTCGTCGCGATGCGCCAGACGCGAGGCCGCGTCCGAATAGCGCGCGGCGTCGTCTTCGTGGCCCAGGATACGCGCCAGCACGCGCCATTGCGCGTCGTCGCGCACGGCCAGCGTCAGCCAGCGGTCGGGCCGCGCGGTCGGATAGACGCCGTGCGGCGACATGGCCAAGTCGGCATTGCCGGGCCGCTCGGCAGTCAGGCCCAAGCTGGCCAGGACCAGGGCGTCGCCGATCATGGCCGACGCGACTTCGCGCGCGGCCAGGTCCACGTGCTGCGCCTGACCCGTGCGCCGGCGTTGGTTCAGCGCGGCCACCGTGGCCAGCGCGGCGTGCACGCCGGCCGAGTGGTCCATCACGTGCCGCATCTCCACGGGCGGGCCATCGCGGTAGCCGCTCATCCAGCCCAGTCCGCCCCACGCGCCGAACAGCGGCGCATAGCCGGCAAAGTGCGAGTCCGGCCCGCTCTGGCCGCAGGACGACAGGGACAGCAGGACGAGGTCTGGCTTGACCTCGCGCAGCGCATCAAAGCAAAGGCCCAGCCGCTTCATGACGCCGGGGCGAAAGCTCTCTGCCGCCACGTCCGACAGCGCCACGATCCGCTTGGCGAGCGCGACAGCCTCGGGCTGCTTCAGGTTCAGGCGCACGGATAGTTTGTTGGCCGACACCTGGTCGAACGTCGCGGCGGACATGCGGCCATAGACGGCATGGGGCTTGCGAAACGCATCGGGCCGCGTTGCGCTCTCGATCTTGATGCACTCGGCGCCCAGCTGCGACAGCAGATGCGTGCAGAAAGGCCCTGCCGCGTGGATCGTGAAGTCGGCGATGCGCACACCGGCCAACGGCGCTCGTGGCGCACGGGCCGGATTGCCGCGAGAGTTGTCGGGTGGATTCATGAGGATGCCTCCTGCGCCATTTCGTCCAAGACGGGAACGCGTCCCTTCCTGGGCAAGGGCGTGCAACGGAATTGGAACGGCGCAACCAGGATGCCGGCGTCGCGTCCGCTGGCCAGCACCGCCGGCGCGAACAGGCCCCGCGCGGCCTCCTGTTCGCCGGCCACCACTTCGGCGGGCAGGCGGTACTTGGCCGCCGGCACGCCCAGTTCCTGCGCGCGCCGCACGATGTCTTCGACAGAATGATGGGCCATCCACTCGCGGACATGAGCGTTGATTTCGTCGCCGCGGCGGCTGCGCTCCAGCGGATCGCGCAGTCCCGGATCGGCTGCCCACGCCGGGTTGCCCAGCAAGTCGACGAGCGAGGACCACTGCCGGTCCTCCAGTGTGAGCAGTTCAATGAAGCCATCCTGCGCCTCGAACACGCCGCCGTAGCGAAAGCGCCGGCTGGTCCGGTGCTCCAGCGACCCATCGCCCAGGCGCTGCAAGGCAAAGGCGCCCACGGACAGCACCGCGTCCTGCACCGACACGTCCACGTACTGCCCGCCGCTGGACGGCACGGCCCACCAGGCCGACAGCGCGCAAAAGGCCGCCATCGCGCCGCCCTGATATCCGCCAAAGTGGCCATAGATCTTCAAGGGTGGCCGGTCGGGAAACCGTTCATTCGACAGGCCATTGGGCAACAGGAAGCCTTCGCCGCCCGCGTGCAGCAGGTTGACTTCCTCGCCATCCCAATCGGCCTTGGGCCCCTCGGCGCCGAACGACAAGACGCTGACGTGGACCAGGGCGGAAAAACGCCGGCCGATCTCGCCCGGGTCCAGGCCCAGCGCCTCGCGATCGCGCACCGGCGTGTCGTCGATGAAGATGTCGGCGCGCATCAGTTCGCGGTCGAGCAAGGCGCGGCCGGCAGGCGACGCGAGGTCGGCCGCCAGGCTGCGCTTGCCCACGGCGAGATACGCGAAGAGCGCGCTTTCGCCGTCATCCGTCAACGGCGGCGCCTGCCGCAGGCGGGAACCGCCCGGCGGCTCCAGCATCACGACCCGCGCGCCCAGGGCGGCAAGCATCCGTCCGGCATAAGCGGCCGCCACCGTGTTCGAACGCTCCAGGACCCGGCACCCGGACAACGGCAGCGCGGCGGTTTGTGGCGTTTCATTGGACTGCATATGGGCTGTCTCGCAAGGTTGCGGCCGCGGGCCGGATCAGCGCGTCACCGGCAGTTCGAGGTCAACGCCCGAACCATCCAGGAACGCCGGCAGCCGCACATCGCGCGACGGCAGCGCCACGGTGGCGATCCCCGGCGTGGTCAGTTCGCCCCGCTGGTTCTCGGCCGCCAGTTCGATGTCCACCAGGCCGGTCTTGTCCTTGACGTACTTGCGCACCACCTTGCCCTTGCAGAAGGTCGTGTCGCCCATGATGTTGAAGCGGCGCATTTCCGTGCGCACGCGCTTGATGACGCCTGCGTCGCCCATCCAGTTGGTCACCAGCGAGCACATCCACGACGACCGCTGCGGACCGTAGTCGTACGTGCCAGGCACGCCGACCTCCTTGGCCACAGACTCGCGGTGGTGGCCAATGCCGGTGTACTCCACGCCGCCTCCCGCCTCCGGGTTGCGGAAGAAGTGGCCCGGGTGCTTCACGGCCGCCTGCAGTACGACGCCGTGGGTGTGCCCGCGGCCGCAACCCACCAGAAAGCCCATCGTGTCCATTAGCGACAGCGGGCCGCGCGCGATCGTCGGCAGTTCCTCGCCTTCCTGGACGTCTTCCCAGTAGCGCACATTGGCGCCGCGGATGTTCTTCGGCTCGTCCAGCACCATCTGGTCGATGCGGTCGCGTTCCTCGTCGGAGTACTCGTGCTGGATGATCTCCTTGTACTTGCCGGTTTCGCGCGCCGCCTTGCGCTCATGGCGGGTGCACGTTCCCAGCGCGCGGGCGACCAGTTCGCCGCGTTGGTTGTAGTAGCTGGCCTCCACGTATTGCAGCACCAGCCGGCCGGAGAACTTGCTTTCCTTTTCCTCCACGCCGACCACGCGTTCGATCGCGGTGATGCGGTCGCCGGGGCGGACATGACGGAACAGTTCCCAATCGTTGCCGGCGTAGAAGCCGTGCACGCCGGGCAGGCCCCAGCGGGTGCGCCCCAGCCAGCCGAACGCCATGGGAAACATGGGATGGCCGAGAAGCGTGCCGTAGCGCGTGCCGGCGGCGTAGCCCGGATCGCGGTAGAGCGGATTGAGGTCGCCGATGCCATTGCACCAGTTGCGCAGGGTGTCCGCGGTGGCGTCCTGCAGATACGGGCCTTCGGGGCGCAGGTGCAGGCCGATCATCGCGCGCGCGGCGGTGACCGCTTCATCCGTGATACGGCCTTCGGCAGGCGCGTTTCCGACATCGGCTTGGGAAAGACTCATGACGTTGCTCACTTTTGATGCTCCTTGCTATCAGCGTGAATGCAGAATGCATTCTTCAAGAAATGAAAAAAAGGGGCGCACGATGGCGCGGTTTGGAGGGGTCATTCGATGCGGATACCGGCGGCCTTGATGATGTCGCCCCACTTTTGGCGTTCGTCCTTGACAAAGGCGTCCAGCTGCGCGGGCGGCATCACGAGCGGTTCGACGCCAATGTCCAGCATGCGGCGGCGCATGTCGGGCTGCTCGAGGACATGCCGGACGTGTCCGCCCAATTCCTGCACGATGCCGGGCGGCGTGCCGCGGGGCGCGAACAGCGCATCCCAGGCCACGACGTCGAATCCCTGAACGCCCTGTTCGGCCACGGACCTGACGCCCGGCAGCATGTCGCTGGCCTTGAGCGAGGTGATCGCGACCGCGCGCAGCTTGCCGGTCGCCAGATGGGGACGCGCCGCGGTGACGGTGTCGATCGCCAGTGGAATCTGTCCGCCCATCGTGTCCGTCAATGACTGGCCGGACGCCTTGTACTTGACCGCGAACAGCGGCGCGTGCGCGGACTTCACGAACTCGGCGAAGACGACCTGCGCGGTCGTGCTGGGCAGCCCCACATTCAAGACATTGGGTGTGGCGCGGGCGCGCTCGATCAGCGCCGGCACGCTGTTGGCAGGCAAGTCCGCGTCGGACGTGGCGATCACCATCGGCAGCAGGCCGACCATGGCCACGCCGACGAAATCCTTCGCGGCGTCATAGCCGGGATTGGAATACAGGAACTCGTTGGCCGCGTTGGTGGCGTTGGTGCCAAAGAGAAAGGTGTAGCCGTCCGCCGGCGCCCGCGCCGCCGCGGCCGAGCCAATATTGCCGCCGGCTCCCGCCCGGTTTTCGATGACGATGGGCTGGTTCAGTCGCTTGCCGACTTCCTGAAACACCAGCCGGGCCAGCACGTCCGCGCCCTGACCTGCCGCGTAAGGCACGATGACGCGGATGGGCTTGTCGGGCCATGCCTGCGCGGCGGCCGCCTGGGGCAGGATGCACAGCGACGCCGCGGCCAGGATCGCCGCGTTGAGGGAGCGGCGGGCACTGTTGATCGGAAGCTTCATCGATGCGTCCTTGCGTGAGGGTTCGTGGGGAAATCAGCCGTTGAGCGCCAGGCCGGCGCGCGGCCAGCGCGCCGCGAAAAGCTGGCCGTGCCCCGACAGGGTGATGTAGGCGGTGCGCCGGCCAGCGCCCCCGAAGCAGATATTGGTGCAATAGCCCTCGGGCGCCTCGTGGAATTCCAAAAGCTCGCCGCCGGGCGAGATCACGCTGATGCCACCGCGCACGAGCGTCGCGACGCAGATGTTGCCGCCCTCTTCGAGCGCCAGCGAATCGAAGCGTTGATAGCCGGGCAGGCCATGCACCAGTCGCCCGCCGTTGGGCGATGGCCAGGGTTCGGCGCCAAGCCGGCCGCGCTCGCCTTCAAGGATCGGGTATGACCACAGCCGGCTCGTCTCGGTCTCTGACACGTAAAGCACGCTGCCGTCCGGCGACAGGCCCACGCCATTGGGCGTCAGCACGGGATGCGCCGCGCGGCGAATATGGCTGCCATCGGCGCGGGCGTAATACACCGCGCCGCGCAATATGCGGTCCTCGAAGGTCTTGCCGAAATCGGTGAACCAGAAGCCGCCGTCAGCATCGAAGACGATGTCATTGGGACCGTGCAGCGCCACGCCGTCGCAATGCGTGTACAGCGTCTGCACCGTACCGGTGGCCACGTCCACGCGCTGGATGCTGCCGCCCGTGTAGCCGGCCGCGGGGCCCGTGGGCAGCGTGAAGCCGTTGCCGGTGCGCCAGCTGAAACCCCCGTTGTTGCAGACGTACACGTGCCCATCCGGCCCCAACGCCGCGCCGTTCGGCCCGCCGCCAAGATCGGCTACCTTGCGCAGTTCTCCATCGGGAAGCACTCGGGTCAGGCGTCCCGCGGCGATCTCCACCACCAGCACGCTGCCGTCCGGCATGGCCACGGGCCCCTCCGGAAATTCGAGCCCATTCGCCAGGACCTCGCCTTGCAGTGTCAGATGTTCCATTGCGGTTCCGTTCATGCGGGGGTTGCGGACGACGCGGGCGGGCTGGCCTGCCCTCGCGCGCCCAAGTAGGCGTCGATGGCGCGCTGGCGCCCTTCGCGGCTGCGCAGTGCCTGCTCGTCCAGCTCGCCCACGATATGGCCGTGCCGCAGCACCCAGGCGCGCTCGGCCAGCCGCGCCGCGACGTGAAAGCTCTGTTCCACCAGCAGCGCCGCCAGCTTCTGCTCGCGCTGAATGGTGGCCAGGCGTTCGTACACGCGCGCCACCAGCAGCGGCGCCAGACCCAGCGAGGGCTCGTCCAGCAGAAGCAGACGCGGGCCGGACATCAGGCCGCGGCCGATGGCAAGCATCTGCTGTTCACCCCCGCTCAGCAGGCCGGCCGGCGCGTTGCGCCGTCCCGCGATCTCGGGAAAGAAATCCATCACCATCTGTTCGCGCCGCGCCCGCGTGCGCGCGTCGACGAAGTACGACCCCAGGATGAGGTTTTCGCCCACCGTCAGGTCCGTCACGATGGCGCGCCCTTCCGGCACGTACACGATGCCGCGCCGAAAACGCTGCGCCGCCGACAGGCCGGAGATGTCCTGGCCATCGAGAAGGATCCGGCCTTGCGCAGGCTCCAGCCCGGCGATGGCGCGAAGCGTGCTGGACTTGCCCGCGCCGTTCGCGCCCAGCAACGCGGCGACGGAAGACGCGCCCACCGTCAGGCCAATGCCATGCACCACCGGCCCGGCGCCGTAGCGCACCGTCAGCCCTTCCACCGCCAGCAGCGCCGATGCCGCGTCATGCATCCTCGTCTCCCAGATAGACCCGAACGACGTCGGGATTGCCACGCACCTGTTCGGGGCTGCCCGAGGCCAGCAGCCGCCCCACATTCAGCACATGGATGGTGTCGCAGACGTCCATGATCAGGTCCATGTCGTGTTCCACCACCACCAGCACCAGTCCGGGCGCGCGCAGCCGCTTCAACGCGATGGACAGGTCGCCGGTCTCGACGGAATTCAGGCCCGCCGCCGGCTCATCCAGCAACAGCACCCTGGGATCGCCGGCAATGGCGCGCGCGATCTCCGCCAGGCGCAGCACGCCGGGCGGAAGCTGGGCGGGATAGTCGTCGGCCACGTGCAGCACGCCCAGGCGGTCCAGCATGGCGTGCGCGCTCATGGGTTGCCTCCGTGCAGGCGGGCGCGCAGCCTGGCGGGCAGCGCATTGACGCCCAGCACCACGGCCAGCAGCGCAGAGCCGTACAGAATGGGCACCCAATCGCCTGCACCAGCCAGCAGCAGAGGCATGAGCGTCAGGAACAGGCCTCCCAGCAGGCTGCCCAGGATCGACATCGAATACAGGCTGACCACCGAGCCGACCAGCAGGAAGATCGAGGTCCACAACGTAAAGCTGTTGGGCGATACCGTCGACGAGCTGAACGACAGCAGCGCGCCGGCGATGGCGGCGATGGCGCCGCTCAGGGCCATGCACGAAAGCCGCGCCCAGCTGCGGCGCACGCCGAACGATTCGGCCGCATGCGGCGACGCGCGGATCAGCAGCAGCGCCATCGCCTGGCGCGAGCGGCGGAAATGACGCAGCAGCAGCGCGACAGCAACCAGGCCGGCCAGCGGCAGGTAATAGCGCTGCGTTTCCTTGGCCATGCCGGGCAGCGCGTCCAGCTTGACGTACAGCCCCTCGTAGCCCCCCGACACCGACGAGAAATGCAGCAGCACTTCCGGCAGGGCCAAGGCCAGCGCCATCGTGGCCACGGCCAGGTAGATGCCCGACAGATAGCGCGAGGGATAGGCGAAGACCAGCCCCAGGAAAGCGCCCGCGATGGCTGCCAGCGGCAGACTGGCCAGCAACGACACGCCAAGATACTTTTCCATCAGGGCAACGGTGTAGGCGCCAGCTGCGACGAACACGCCATGCCCGATCGAGACCTCGCCGCCGTAGCGCACCAGGAAGCTCACCGAGATGATGGCGATGGCGTTGGCAAAGCACAGACCCAGGGTGTAGGTCCAGTAGCCGCCTGCCACGAGGGGCAGCAGCGCCAGGACCAGCACGCCGGCCACGGCCGCGCCCGCCAACAGGCGTCCGGGCGCCGCGGTCTGGGCCGCAGGCTTGCCTTGCACCGCCAGGCGGTCGGTTGACATGATCACACTAGACACGGGCGCCTCCCCGGATCGCCAGCACGCCCTTCGGAAACACGTTGAGCACCAGCAGGATCGTCAGCAGCAGATAGGTGTTGTTGAACTCGGCGGACACATAGAACGACAGCAGGTTCATGATGGCGCCGATCAGGATGCCGCCAAGCACGGCCCCCGGCAGGCTGTTGAAGCCGCCCACGACAGCCGCGGCGAACGCCTGGAGCATGAAGGAGGACTCGCTGGTCGTGGACAGGAAAGTCGTCGGCACGATCAGCAGCGATGCAATCAGCCCCAGCACGCCCGCCGTAATCCAGGAAAACAGATGCACCCGGCGCAGGTTCAGGCCGCACACGCGGCTGGCAAAGGGATTGGCCGACACCGCGCGGAATGCGATGCCGATGCGGGTGCGTTCGATCAGCAGGTACAGCAGCCCGATGGCAAGCGCGGTCGCGCCCAGCACCGCGAGGTCATAGGCGGTGATGTGGATCGGCCCGATCTGGCCACGCCACGCAGGCAGCGGCAGGTCCAGCGACACCACGTTGGAGCCGAAGAGTAATTGCGTCGCCCCCTGCGCAATCAGTCCCACGCCCAGCGTCGCGATGGTGCTGGTCAGGTCCGACTTGAAGACCAGCGGCGCAATCAGGAAGTAGCTGACCGTCATCACCGCCACCATGACCGCCAACGTCAGCACCACGGCCGCGCCCCAGGCCAGGTTCGCAAAGATGCCAGCCGTGAAGCCAAACACCAGGAATGCTGCGAGCCCCGCCAGGTTGCCGTGCGCGAAGTTCACGACATTCGAGCTCTTGTAGATCAGCACGATGCCGATCGCGCCCATGGCATAGAGGCAGCCGCTGACCACGCCCGCCCAGATGAGGCCGATGAAATCATCCATGGTCCGGCCCCTGCTGCGCCGCCGCGACGCCGGCCCCGTCGCTCCGGTCGATGATGTCGATCACCGATGGGAAGTACCGGCCGCTCCAGCCGCCGTTGGCGGGTGCGGCGTAATACCGCTGCGCCAGCTCCGTCACGCGCGCGGTCAGGCCGGTCTGCCCGGCAAGCTCCTGCACGTAACCGAGATCCTTGAGGGCGTATTCGGGCGGAAACGATTTTTCGGGAAACTCGCGCGGCAGCATGGCCTTGCGCCCGTGGTTGCGCAGCACGAAGCTGTCGCCCGACCCTTTGGATACCGCATCCAGCAGCACCGCCGGCTGAACGCCGGCGCGCTCTCCCAACACCATCATTTCGGCCAGCGCCACGGTGTTCTCGAACACCAGCGCGTTGTTGATGAGCTTGACCACCTGCCCGCAGCCGACCTCGCCGCACCGGGTCACGTCCGAGCCGATGTAGCGCAGCAGCGGTTCGATGCGCGCATAGAGCGCTTCATCCGCCCCCACCATGATGCTCAGTTCGCCGCGCTGGGCGGCTTCGCGGGTTCGGGCGACAGGCGCGTCGGCAAATGCGATGCCCAACGCCGCCAGGCGTTGCGACGTGGCGCGGGCCGACGCGACCGTCGTGGTGCTGAGGTCGACGATCACGGCGGGACGGCGGGCGCCGCCGGCCAGGCCACCCTCGCCCAGGCAGACCTGCTCCACCTGCGGGCCGCCGGGCAGCGACAGGAACACCACGTCGGCAATCTCGGCCAACTCGGCCACCGAGCCGGCGCGGCGGGCGCCGGTGCCTTCCAGCAGGGCGTGGGCCTGCGGGTTCGTGTCGAAGGCGATGACTTGGCCGGCGTGCTTGACGGCCATGTTGCGGCACATCGGGCCGCCCATCACGCCCAGGCCGATAAAGCCGATCACGGGTAAGGTATCTGCGGTCATGCGTGGCTCCTGTCAGCGTTGCCGGGTGTCAGTCCATCCACATGCCGCCGCTGATGTCCAGCGACGTGCCCGTGATCCAGTTCGAGGCCGGCGAACACAGGAACAGCGCGGCCTGCGCGATGTCGTCGGCATTGCCGTAACGGCCCAGCGGCACGGTGCCGTTGGCCGAGGGCGCGCCACCGCTGTTGACGCTGGCCCACATGGCCGTCTCGACGGGTCCGGGGGCCAGGGTGTTGGCATAGACGCCGTGCGGCGCGCCGGCCTTGGCGATCCAGCGCATCATGCCGTGCACGGCCGCCTTGGACGCGACGTAGGCCGGCCCCGACGCCACGCCGCCGTTCTTGGCGGCGATGGAACCGGCCGCCAGGATCTTGCCGAATCCCTGCTTGCACATCAGCGGAAACAGTTTGCGCGCCGGATTCACCACGCCGCGCACGTTGACCGACATCACCGCGTCCCATTCGTCGTCGGTGCTGTCACCCAGCGGCGTGCGGGCGATGATGCCCGCGCACAGCACCAGGATGTCGATCCTGCCGTATTCGGCCAGCACCGCGTCGATGACCTGATCGGTCTCGGCGCGCGAGGTCACGTCGTAGCGGCGGTAGTCGATACCGCCGCCCAGCGCCTGCGATTCCACGCGATCCGTGGCGATGACGCGCGCGCCGGCCTGCCGGAACGCCTTGGCGATCGCCTGCCCCATCGCACCCGCGCCGCCGGTGATGAACGCGACCTGGCCCTCAAGATTTGCCGGACCGCTCAAATGCTGTGCCATCTTCTCTTGTCTCCTGTCAGTGTTGTTATCCGGCCCGCGCCGCGCCTTACCGCAGCACCGCCGTGGCGGACATCGCCAATTCGCCGTCCGGCCCGCGCGCCCACAGCGCGAGCGACCCGTCTTCCTGCGTGTGGCCTTCGATGCGGAAGGCGCGGGACACGAACAAGGGGCTGACGCCTCGAAAGTCAAAGCGCGCCAGGCCGCGTTCATCCCCGTGGTCGACCGCAAGCTGCTGCAACAGCGTGGCGGTCAGGGGCCCATGCACGACCAGATCGGGATAGCCTTCTTCATGGCGCGCGTAGGCCTGGTCATAATGGATACGGTGCCCATTGAAGGTCAGCGCCGAATAGCGGAACAGCAGCGTCGTGTCGGGCCGGACCTCGCGGCCCCAGCGCGCCTCGCCTTCGTGCCGGGCGGGCGTCGCAGCGGCCGCGCCGGGTGGCGGCGCCTCGCGGTAGACGATGTCCTGTTCCTCGACGATGCAGTCCGTCCCGTTGCACTCGGTCGTGTGCTGGACCGTCACGAACCACAACGCCCCGCGCTTGCCGGTCTTGTTCTCGACCTTCACGATGCGGCTGCGCCGCGTGGTTAGCTCGCCGATGGGCAGGTTGGCCAGGTAGTTGATCCGGCTGCCGGCCCACATGCGGCGCGGCAGCGTGATGGGCGGCAGAAAACCGCCGCGCTGCGGATGGCCATCTTCGCCCAGCCCGCTACGGCGCGCGGCCGGGTTGAAGAACAGCCACTGCCAGCCGGGGGGCAGCGGTTCGCCCTCGCCCGGCGCGCGTTCCAGATCCAGCGTTGCCGCCATTGCCGTCACGGCCACCGCGTCGATGCGCTGCGTGTGCGCTTCTTCGCGGCCCACCCACTCCTCGTATGCATTGCTCACGCGGACACTCCTTCAGTGCGTGCCGGCCTAGGCCAGCTTTGCGTCGAACACGTCGGCGGGATAGGGCTTGAAATCCCGCACCAACTTGAAACTGCCGCCTGAGACGGCCTGGATGATGCCTTCCTGACGCGCGCCCCGATGGTCTCCGGGCTTGAAGGTCACTTCGCGCGCGCCGCCCACGGTCTGGTTCGTCATCGTTTCCATGACGTCGACCAGGTTCTCGCGGGTCAGCGGCTTGCCGCTGGCCAGCAGCATCTGGAAGCCCTTGGCGAACAGCGCCGCGTTGCTCCAGCCATTCAGGCCAAAGACGCCGATCGGGTCGTTGGGATAGAGCTTGGCCACAGTATCCCGGTATGCCTTGATGTTGGCGTCGTCCGCGTCCACGGGCATCAGCCACGACGAGAAGTAGGCGCCATCGAGCAGCTTGCCGGCCAGCTTGTACGTCGTCGGATCCGCAGTGAAGAACGGCGCCATCCACTTGCCCTGGTAGCCCAGCCGGTCGGCAGTCTTGAGCGCCGCGGCCAGGTTGGCGTTGGAGCCGAACAGGATCACGACGTCCGCTTTTGCGTTGGCGATGCGGCGCACGTGGGGCGTGAAATCGGTGCTGCGGACTTCGAAGGGAATGGACTCGGCAGGCTGCTTCTTGCTGGCCGCCATGAGCATGTCGAAGCCGCGCTTGGCGGAACGGCCCAGCTCGTCGTTTTCCCATAGCAGCGCCACGCGGTCGGCGTTCAGGCCGCTGAAGGCGTATTCCAGGTTCGAGGCGGCCGACCAGCCGTAGTCGGGCAGCAGCGGAAACACCAACCGTTCGGCAAAGAGCGCGCTGGCGCCGCCGATGGGCCCGATCATGGGCAGGCCAACTTCCTTGGCATAGGGAATCACCGCGACCGATTGCGCCGTGCCGACCGGTGCGGCCAGCGCGAAGATCTTGTTCTCTTCGACCAGGCGGCGCGTGACGGCGACGCTGCGGGCCGGCTCATAGCCGTCGTCATACGTGACCAGCTTGATCTTCCAGCCGTTCAGCGCGTCGGTCTCGTTGATCCACTTGAAGCAGGCGTCGGCGGCGCGGGACAGGATGGCATAGAACGGCACCGGGCCCGTGATGGGGGTGAAGGCGCCGACCGTGACTGTCTTGCTGGCCGTATCGATGCCGGGAGAAACGGACTGCGCGCGCGCCCAGCCTGGAAGCGAAATCGAGGCTGCCGCGGCACAACCGGAAAGAAATGTCCTTCGGTGCACTTTGTGTCTCCTGGTTGTTCTTCGATTGCCGCCGTCTGCTGAGCGACTAAGAATGCATTCTATATATTTACGAGAGACGAAAAATACGGGCTTTCCCTAGCAAAATGCCCAACACTGCGCAAAGCTTGAACATATAGAATGCATTCTTTCAATACCAACGCCAGGAGACACCATGCCCTCCCCACCCCTCGCGGGACGCCGCGTCATTGAATTGGGCACCATGCTCGCCGCCCCTTTTGCCTCGCACATCCTTGCCCAGCTTGGCGCTGAAGTGATCAAGGTGGAGCCGCCGCGGGGCGATCCCACCCGCAGCCTGGTGCGCGGCGGCCCGAGCGGCACATTCATCGCCTACAGCCATGGCAAGAAAAGCGTCTGCCTGGACCTCGCCCGGTCGGACGGCCACGCCGCCTTCCTGAAAGTGCTGGAAACGGCCGATGCCTTCGTTCACAACCTGGCGCCCAAGGCGGCGCGCAAGTTAAAGCTCACCAAGGCCGAATGCCAGGCAATCAATCCCCGCCTTATCTATTGCCACATCCGCGGCTACGCGGACGGCCCGCAAGCCGACGACCTTGCCTCCAATCCCGTCGCCGAAGCGTCCACTGGCGTCATGGAGGCCAACCGCATCAACGGCCGGGCCAGCCGGCTGGGCCCGTCCTACCACGACCAATTCGCCGGCGCCTATGCCGTCATCGGCATCCTGGCCCGCATGCTGCAGCCCGACGCCGCCAAGGACGGCGGACACGTCGAGGTCGGGCTGTACGAAACCGGGCTGCACATTGCCTCGCGCGACCTGGTGGGCGTGCAACTCAAGACGCAGCTGTTGGGACGCCCCGAACGCGAACCGCACGGCGAATTCAGCATGCCGGGCTACGGCGCCTACCTGACCGCCGACGACCGCTGGATGTACCTGCTCATGTTGACCGACGCGCATTGGCTGAAGTTCTGCCAGGCGATGGCGCTGCCCGAGGCCGACGACGCCTCGCTGGCCGCGCTGAAGGACAGAAAGAAGGCGCGCGAGCGCGTCGAGGAAATCGTCAGGAATGCGATTGGCGCGCGGACGTTCGACGACGCCACCGCGCGGCTGCGGATCGCTGGCGTGGGCAGCACGGAGGTCCTGCCGCTGGAACGCGTGCTGGATGCCGAGCAGGCGCGCCAGCCCGGCAAGCTGCGCAGCGTGCACTACCGCGACCTGGCGTTCGACGTGCCGGAGTTTCCGCGCATGGATGCCGCCCACGATGGCATTGCCACGCTGCCGCCGCCCGACCTGGGCGAACACACCCAGGATGTGCTGCAAGCCGCCGGACTGACGGCCGAGCAATGCGAGGCGCTGATCGACAGCGGGGCCGCCAGCGCCAGCCGGCCGGGCGATTTTGCATGGGCGCCCGTGCGCAAGCAGGCGTGATCCGCGTATATAAGGCGCCGATGGCACGCCGGATCGATAGCCGGCGCGACCGCCCGGCGAGAACCGAGGAGACAGAAGATGAAGATCAACTGCGTTGTGTCCGGCCTGTTCCAGGCCGCCATCGCCGGCTTGCTGTTCGCCGCCGCCACCGCGTCCGCCGCGGGCTATCCCGACCGCCCCATCCGACTGGTCGTCGGCTTTCCGCCGGGCGGCGGCGCGGACTTCGTGGCGCGGCAGGTCGCACAGCGGCTGGGGCAATCCCTGAACGCCAGCGTCGTCGTGGACAACAAGGCGGGCGCCAACGGCACCATCGCCGCAGCCGAGGTCGCGCGGGCCCCGGCGGACGGCTACACGCTGCTGCTGGGCGTCACGGCCTCCCAATCCATCAGCCCGGCGCTGTCCTCGCGCCTGCCCTACGATCCGCTGCGCGACTTCACGCCGATCACGCAGGTCGGCTACACGCCGCTGGTGCTGGTCGTGAACCCCAAGCTGCCGGCCAAAACGCTGAGCGACTTCCTGAAATACGCCAAGGCCAGCCGCACGCCCGTCCCCTACGGATCGGCGGGCACGGGCAACATCACCCACATGGCCGCCGAGCTTTTCGTGCAATCGTCAGGCGTATCGAACTTCCAGCACGTGCCCTACAAGGGCAGCAGCCAGGTGATCACGGACCTCATCGGCGGACGCGTCGATGCCTACTTCGACACCCTGCCCTCGTCGCTGCCCCTCATCCAGAACGGCCAACTGCGCGCCATCGCGGTGACCAGCCCCACGCGCTCGGATACGGCGCCGGACATACCAACCGTGCAGGAAGCCGGTGTGCCGGGCTTCCAGACCACCACCTGGTTTGGCGTGTTGGCGCCGCCCCGGCTGGACCCGGCCCTGACCGAACGCCTGTACGAGGCCCTCAAGAAAGGACTGGACGCGCCCGACGCGCGGCAGACCCTGGTCACGCGCGGCGTGGAACCGGTGCTGGACACGCCAGCGCAATTCAGCGCGGAACTGAAAGAAGACTTGCAGCGGTGGCGCGACGTGGCGCAGAAAGCGAACATCAAGCTTGAGTAACGCGCCGGCCTCCAATCACTCACCTTCAAACGGCAATCGCGTTGAGCGCTTGGCACCGCCTCCCGCTCTTGCGCATCACCACGCGTATTCCATCGTCGCGTACATCGTCCTGCCTTGCCCGTACTGGCAACCCATCATGCTGTAGCAAGACGACACGTACTGCTTGTCGAACAGGTTCGACGCATTCAATGACAGCGCCAGCCCGCGGCCCGGCGTGAACTCATAACGCAGCATTGCGTCGACCACCGTGTAGGACGGCACCTTGAACGTATTCTCGCGGTCGCCATTGCTGCTGCCGACATAACGCACGCCGCCGCCCATGCGCAGGCCCGCCAGCGGCCCCGTCATCGGCAGCCGGTAATCCACCCAGACCGACGCCATCTGCTCCGGCACGCGGACCGGCCGGTTGCCCTGAATGCCGGGCTCCGTGGAGCGCGTCACCTTGACGTCGTTCCAGGTGTAGCTCGCCATCACATCCAGGTTCGGCGCCAGTCCCACTTTCGCCTCAAGTTCCACCCCGCGCGAGCGCGTCTTCCCTTCCTGTATGTTGAAGCCCGGATGCGCGGGATCGGGCGTGCTGACATTCTTCTTGGTCAGGTCGAACAGGGCGAACGTGTACAACGCGTTCATCTGCGGCGGTTCGTACTTCACGCCGATCTCATACTGCTGGCCCATTTCGGGCTTGAAGACCTGGTTGTCGAAGGTGCGCCCCGTGGCGGGCAGGAATGACTCGGAGTAGCTGATGTAGGGCGCCAGGCCCGTGTCGCTAAGATAGACCAGACCGGCACGCCCGGTGAATTTCTCGTCGTTCTGCACCGGCGCGGACGCCCAGGTGGCGGTGTTTTCGTTGCGCACCCAGTCATAACGACCTCCGAGCAGCACCACCCATTTCTTATCCAGCTTCAGTTGATCCTGCAGATAGAGACCGCTTTGCTGCACCGTTTGGCGGTACTCGCTGGCCGGAAACATCATCATGTCCGTATTGCCGTAAACCGGCGTGAACAGGTCCAGCGGCGCCCCCATGCCCAGTTGCTGCCATTGGGAATACTTGATGCGGCTGTAGTCCAGGCCCGCGAGAAGCGTGTGATCGACCGGGCCCGTGCCGAACTTGGCCTGCAACTGGTTGTCCACGGCCAGCACGTCGCCGCTGCCGCTACGCGAATCGGCAAACCGGCTGGCCAACCGCTTGTCTGCATCTGCCCAGCCCAGGACGAACAGCTCGCCGCTGCTGTGGCGCACATGCGAGTAGCGCAAGTTTTGGCGCACCGTGAAGACATCGTTGAATCGGTGCTCGAACAGATAGCCGGCGGAAGTCTTCTCATTGACCGAGCGGTCGAAGTCCGGCTCTCCAATATAGCGGTGCCGGGGGATCCGGCCGTTGGGATTGTCCAGGACGGTGCCCTCCGCTGGCAGGGCATTGGCGAAGTTTCCGGTCTGTTTCTGGTACTCCGTCAGGACCGTGAACTCGGTGGCCGCGCTAGGCCGCCACGTGAACGTCGGCGCGATGAAAGTGCGCTCATTATGAATCTTGTCGACCTGCACATCATTGCTGCGCACCAGCCCGGTCAGGCGATACGACCATACCCCTTCGGCGTCCAGCGGAGCGCCGATGTCGAACGCCGCATGCGAATAGTCGTGAGTTCCGCCCTGCACCTGCACCTGATACAACGGCGCGCTCGGCGCCCGCTTGGTCACCAGGTTGATCTGTCCGCCCGGATCGGATGCACCATAAAGCACCGAACTGGCGCCGCGCAGCACCTCGATGCGTTCCAGTCCATAGGGTTCCGGCGCGTCCCATCCGAGGTAATCGCTGGGAAAGCCGCGCAATCCGTCGCGCAGCAGCCGGCCGGTGCCTTGCTGAAAGCCTCGGATGATGAGCTGGTCCGCGATGATCTGCCCCCCCGCCACTTCGCTGGTGACGCCCGGCGTATACCGCAGCGCCTGCGTGACCGTCTTCGGTTGCTGGGCCTCGATCTGCTCGCTCGTCACGATCGACACCGAAGCGGGAACTTCAATCAGCGGCGTGTCCGTTTTGGTCGCCGTCGCGCTGCGATACGCGATATAGCCGTCCGCGGGCCCGTAGGCGGTAGCGGTTGCGCCCTCCACGAGAACCGGCGCCAGGTGGGTCGCGCCATCAGACGCCTTGGGCAGCGGACGGATCGTCACGACGTTGCCCGAGATGTCGAAGGTGAATCCGCTGCTGGCCAGCATCTCGCTCAGCGCTCGCTGGGCTGGCATCCGCCCGCGAACGGCGCTGGCGCGTGAAGCACGGATCAACGCGCCGTCAACGGTTACCTGATAACCCGATTGCGCGCCGAAGATCACCAGCGCATCGGCCAGCGACTGGGCCGGGATGTCGAAGGTGACGGTCTGCGACACGCCGGGCTGCGCCGCCGCCTTCCCCGGCATCCCCATGGTCAGACCCGCGATGGCGATGGTGCTCGATACGACGCCGTGCGCCAGGCGCATCCCCACTTTCTTCTTCATTCTCATTAGCTCCGATGGTGCGAAATCCCGCCGGTCTGGTCAGGTGGCCCGGCAGGGTCTATCCACACAACGAAGCAGCAAACGAATTTTTCGGTAATTCCCTTCGACGCGTAGGGACTAAGGCTCAGGAGGCGGGGTTGTTCAGCGACACGATGAGAAGCCAAGGCGTGATCTGGCGCACCCGGCCGCCGTGCGGCCGCACAATCAGCTCGGCCGCGGCGGCGGCGTTGCTCGTATCGAAGATGCCCGTCACGCTGAGATCGCGCGGCGCATCGCCCAGCAGCACGATTTGGCCCGCGTACCGACGACGCAAATCCTCGATGACATCGGGCAAGGGCCGATCGACAGCGACCAGCCGGGTGCGCGTCCAACTCCCCACCACCTCGGGCGCGATCTCGCCCCTGGCCGCCGGCGCATTGGCCGACATGCGCACCCACTGCCCGCTGGCCAACACCTCGCTGGCGACCCGCGGTTCCCCATGCTCAACCTGCACCCGCCCATGCTTGACGGCCACGTCGGTGTCGCCCACGCCGATCCGCACGTTAAAGCCCGTGCCGAGCACCGTCACGCGCGTCCCGTTGGCGCTCACCTCGAAAGGGCGGGAGGGATCGGCATTCACCTCGAAGAACGCCTCGCCGGCATAGAGCGTGACCTGCCGGCCAGTGGCGGAAATGTCTGCGCGCAACGCACTGCCGGGCGCAAGGCGAACCTTGCTGCCATCTTCCAGGTGAATGTCCGCCTGGCTATTCGAGTCGGTAATGAAGTCGGCACGGGCTTGCAGCAAGACGATGGGCACGACCAGCCACGCCAATGCGGCCAGACAGGCTCCCGCGGCCACGTGGCGCAGACGCGGTCGCGGCAGCCCTGCGCGCCTGCGGGGCTCGGCGATTTCAGATTGTGGATGCTCGGACGGCAACTGACGGATCAGGGCATCGACGTGGGCCGTCTGGCGCCAGGCGGCGTTATGCAACGGATCGGCCATTCGCCATGCCTCGAAGCGCACGCGCAGATCGGCGTCGCCGGGGTCGTCATCGAGCAGGATGCTCCAATCCACCGCAGCGCGCAGCGCGGCATCCCAAGCGGCGTCGTGGTCTTCGTGCTTCACAGGCGGCGCGACAAACGTTGGATGCAATGCAATTTGGCTTCGGCGATCAACTGATGTGTGAAGGTCACGGATAGGCCCAATTGTTGGGCGACTTCTCGCAGTTTCAGTCCATCGACGGTGTGCAACGTCAGCGCAAGCCGGGAGCGCTCCGGCAACTCGTCCAGGCTTTCCAGTATCAGATCCATGTCTTTGCGGGCGGAGACGGTCGCTTCCGGCGAAGGCGATTTATCCTCGAGCGTGGCGGCCAGCTCCATTGGATCGCTATCGGCCTCGGCGCCGTCGCGTTTGCGGGCGCGCAGCCAATCCAACGCCAGATTCCGCACCGTGCGGTAGAAATACCCCAGCGGTTCCGCCAGCGAGCGCCCCTGCTCGACCGCCTGCACACGCTCCCAGGCGTCTTGCACGATGTCTTCGGCACTGGCGCGATCCCGCACGAAACTATCGGCGTAGCTTACCAGTTCGCTTCTGTGCAACTTGTAGAAGCGCACGGAATCAAGTTCGGAATTCACGTGACGGAAGCGGTACGAGTGCCAGTGGGCGGGAAAGGCCGCAATTGTAAATGACAATGATTTTAGTTTCTATAACTGGCGCATTGAAAAGTTCTTCCGTCCGGCGTCTCGTCATCAGGAGAGTCAAAAGACCGCTTGGGGCGCACCCCCTCTAAGATGTAACAGCGCCCCGCCCCCCCCTTGAACCTCCAAACATCATCCCTATAATTAGCACTCGACTCCGGTGAGTGCTAACGCCTCCCGGGCAACCGACCACCTCTTTCATTTAGTTAACAGGAGTTCCTCATGGCCTTGCGTCCCCTGGGCGATCGCGTGATCGTCAAACGCCTCGAAAACGAGCGCAAGACTGCCTCGGGTATCGTCATCCCCGACAGCGCCGCTGAAAAGCCCGACCAGGGTGAAGTCGTGGCCGTCGGCCCCGGCAAGAAGACCGAAGACGGCAAGATTCTGCCGGTCGACCTGAAGGCTGGTGACAAGGTTCTGTTCGGCAAGTACGCCGGCCAGTCCGTGAAGGTTGATGGCGAAGAACTGCTCGTCATCCGCGAGGACGAAATCCTCGCCGTGGTTCAGTAAATCTCCCGCCTCAAACGAATTTTCGAAGGAAGCTAACAAATGGCTGCCAAGCAAGTATTGTTCGGTGATGACGCTCGCGTGCGCATCGTTCGTGGCGTGAACGTTCTCGCCAACGCTGTTAAGACCACCCTGGGCCCCAAGGGTCGCAACGTCGTGCTGGAGCGCTCGTTCGGCGCCCCGACCGTGACCAAGGACGGCGTGTCCGTCGCCAAGGAAATCGAACTGAAGGACAAGTTCGAAAACATCGGCGCCCAGCTCGTCAAGGACGTCGCGTCCAAGACCTCCGATAACGCCGGTGACGGCACCACGACCGCCACCGTGCTGGCCCAGGCCATCGTTCAGGAAGGCCTGAAGTACGTTGCCGCCGGTTTCAACCCGATCGACCTGAAGCGCGGCATCGACAAGGCCGTCGCCGCCGCCGTCGCCGAACTGAAGAAGCAATCCAAGCCGGTCACGACCAGCAAGGAAATCGCTCAAGTCGGTTCGATCTCGGCCAACAGCGATTCGTCCATCGGCCAGATCATCGCTGACGCGATGGACAAGGTCGGCAAGGAAGGCGTCATCACCGTCGAAGACGGCAAG
>CBHWAL010000005.1:0-23395 GCA_966111495.1 uncultured Achromobacter sp.
CCGCGCCCCTCGGCGCGGCCGCTTGTTTTCAGACGGCGGCGACGGCGCGTGCCGGCCGCGGCGCGGCCGGCGCCGGCGCCGGCGCGGGGGCGAAAACGCGCAGACGATGGCCGTCGGGGTCCAGCGCGACAAAGGTGCGGCCAAAGTCCATGTCGGTGGGCGGCTGCAAGATGGGCAGGCCGCGCAGGCTCCAGTCCACATGGCGCTGGTTGACCGCGTCGGCGTCGGCCACGGTGAACGCCAGCTCGGACGCACCGCCGCGTCCGGCCGCCGCCGGCGCCACCGTGTAGCGCGACCACAGGCCCAGCATCAGCCCGGAGTCCAGCGCAAACAGCGCAAACGTGGGCGACGATTCGATGGGCGGACGCTGCAGCAGCGCGCTGTAGAACGCGGCGCTGGCCTGCGGCTTTTCCACATACAGGATGACGAAATTGGTGTCTGACATGATGCGCTCCGGGGGTTGGACGCGCTCATCATAGGCAGGGGTACTGTCAGTTTTTGGCAGTAGTGAACGTCAGTCCTTGCGCGCCTCGTGATCCAGCGCGCGCCACTCCTTGAGCAGGATGTGCCGCCGTTTGGGATACCTGGCGCCAATGTCCAGCGTGGCGATGCGGTCGGTGCGGAAATGCCGGAAGTCGCCGCGCAATTCACACCAGGCCATCACCAGCCGCACGCTGTCGAAAAAGCCCAGCGCGAACGGCCAGATGACGCGGCTGGAATCGGACCCTTTGTCATCGCGGTACGTGATTTCCAGCTTCTGTTCGCCGCGGATGGCCTGCCGGATCAGCGCCACGTCGACCCGGTCCGTGACGGCCACGGCGCTGGGGGCAACCAGCAGCGGGATGGCGTCGAGCTCGTCGCGCAGTTCCTGCGGCAGCACCGCGCCGATCTTGGCCAGCGCATTGCGGGCGGCCAACCCCAGGCGCTCGTCGGAGCGGCGGGCCACCCAGCGCGTGCCCAGCACCAGCGCCTCGATCTCTTCGGTGCTGAACATCAGCGGGGGCAGCATGAAGCCGGGCCGCAGCACGTAACCCACGCCGGGTTCCCCCTCGATCTCCGCGCCCTGGCATTGCAGCGTGGCGATGTCGCGATACAGCGTGCGCAGGCTGATGCCCATCTCGGCCGCGAGCCGATGGCCGCTGACGGGCAGGCGGTGGCGGCGCAGAGTCTGGAGCAGGTCCAGGAGACGTTCGGTGCGGGACATGGGGACGGGCAGAGTGCGGACGCCGCAATACTGCCACGGAATGGCAGCATGCGGCGCATTCCCCAGTCACGCGTCGGAATGTCAGCCAGGCGGCAGGTTCATCAGCCAGTCGTGCACCAATCCGGCGAGCGCCAGGCTGTTGTTGTCCATCATCAGCATGTGCGAATTTCCGGTGATTCCCAATTCTGGCAACGACAGCACCTGGACGCAGGGGTAGCGCATCGCAAAGTCCTGCACCCGGGCGCGCATGCGCGGCCAACGGGGATCGGTGTCCATGTTGTCGCCCATCACGATCAGCGTTGGCGTGCGGTAGCCGGCGTCGGGCGCCAGCAGAGGAATGCTTGCCGGTTCCAGTGCGACGACCGCGCGGACCCGATCCGGCTGCGCCTGGGCCGCACGGATGCCGAACACGCCGGCCTGCGAATGACAGACGATGATCATGCGGCCGATGCGCTCCAGCAGCGCCAGGTAGGCCCGCAGGACGGCGGCGTCGGTGTGCACCCAGCGCGGGACCATCTGGGCGGCAAGCTGGCTGAACGCTTCCACCGGGAACCGGGTATTGGGATAGGCGCTGTCCGGGCCCGGACGCGTGCCGGGCTGGCCGATGCGAAAACGCGTGTAGCAGTCTTCCTGCGCCTGCACGATGGGCGGTTCGGGCCAGATCTCAGGGACAGGCGCGAACCCCGCACGTCCGCGCTCGACGGCGTCGCATAGGTAGGCGTCCCAGCCGCGCCGCAGGAACGTGTTGAGCCAGCCCTCGCGGCCATCGGGCGTGGTTTCCCAGGCGGCGCCGGTCATTCCGCCGCCATGCCAGAACGCGATCGGCGGGCGGCCGCTGGGCGGGTCCGCGAGAAAGTACTGCGCGTACATCTGCTCCACGCGGTAGGTGCCGTTGGGGTCCAGCGCTACGGGCTGCCCCCCCTCTGCCATCACGACCTCGCGGCGGGGCAGGCCCGACAGCGAGGCCTCGCGGCCACCGACATGGAAGGACCCCATGCCGCGCAGACGCAGGGGGCCGGGTCCGTCCACGGCCGTCTCGTCGGGAGGCGCCGCCATCATTCGGCCTTGATGTGGTTGGCCTGGATCACGTCTTTCCACCGCGCGGTCTCGGCGCCGACGAAGTCGCCGAGCGACTGCCGCGTGCCGCTGGCCGTCTCGACGCCCAACTCGCGCATCTTGGCCGCCACCTCGGGCGCTTGCAGCGCGGCGGCGAACGCGTTGTGCAGCGCGTCCAGTTCGGCGGCCGGCGTGCGCGCCGGCGCCATGATGCCGAACCACGGCGTGATGAGGAAGTCGGACACGCCGCTTTCGGCGAAAGTCGGCACATCGGGGATGGCGGGTGCGCGCTTGCTGCTGGCGACGGCCAGCGCTCGCAGCTTGCCGGCCCGGATATTGGCCAGCGAGGCGGGAAGATTGTCGAAGTACATATCGACCTGGCCGCCCAGCAGGTCGGCGGCGACCTGGCCGGCGCCCTTGTAGGGGATGTGCGCCACGTCGATGCCGGCGCGCTGTTTGAGCAGTTCCGTTGCCAGGTGCGCCGAGCCGCCCACGCCGGACGATGCGGAGTTCAGCTTGCCCGGAGTGGCGCGGGCGTACGCCAGTAATTCCGGCAAGGTGTTGGCGGGCACCTGCGGATTGACCACCAGCACGCTGGGCACCGTGCCGATCATCGCAACGGGCGAAAAATCCTTGACGATGTCGTAGGGCGCGGGCTGGTAGAGCGACGGCGCGACGGTGCAGCCGAAGGCGCACATGAGCAGCGTGTAGCCATCGGGCGCGGCGCGCGCCACCGCCTGCGCACCGATGTTGCCGCCGGCGCCAGCCCGGTTTTCAACGATGAGGGGCTGGCCGAGGCGGCGTCCCAGGTCGTCGCTCAGGATGCGCGCCAGAATGTCGGGGGTGCCGCCTGCGGGGAAGGGAACCACAAGGGTGATGGGCCGCGCGGGAAAACCGGCGGCTGCGGCGGCGGGTTGGGCGGCGCCCACGGCCATGATGGCGCCAGCCGTGGCAGCGAGCAGAAAGCGTCGGGAAGTGGCGGCGCGCCAGTGCGCGGTGAAAAGCTTGAGCAGGGCCATGAGGAAGTCTCCGAGAGGTCGGTGCCGGATGTGAAATGAGCCGATCTGCGGGCCACTGTAGCCAAGCCCAAGCGCGCCGCCCAATGCCAGGCACGCAAGGCGGGCATATCATTTTTGGTATGCGTCTTTCATTGCATGTGTTTCGCGCATAGCATGGACGCATGACCGACACCCATCCCTTGCCCTTTCTGCGCCGGCTGGACATGAACCTGCTGTTGACGTTCGACGCGCTGATGCGCACGCGCAGCGCCACCGCCAGTTCCGCGCTGCTGCACAAGACGCAGCCCGCCATCAGCCGCGATCTTGCGCGCCTGAGGGACCGGCTGGACGATCCCTTGCTCGTGGTCGTCAAGGGACGCTTCATTCCGACCGAACGCGCGCTGGAGCTGCATGCGGCCGTGCAGGACGCGCTGGCGCAGATCGAATCCGCCTTGCGTCCGCCCGAGGACTTCGATCCCGCGCGCGCCAGCGGCGTGGTCAACATTGGCACGGGCGCGCACAGCGAGATCCTGCTGGCGGCGCCGTTGCTCGAGCGGCTGCGCCGCGCCGCGCCCGGGATCACGCTGCGGTTCCAATCGGTGCATGGCGACTTTGTGCCCGACGACCTGGACGCGGAGCGGCTGGACATTGCCATCGGATTGTTCGGCAAGGTGCCGGCGCGCTTTCATTGCGACACGTTGCTGCGCGACCGGCGCGTGTGCGTCGTGTCGAAAGCGCATCCGCGTGCGGGGCAGGGCGCACTGACGTTGGCCGACTTGCCGCAGATCCGGTGGTTTGCGTTCGCCCAGATGTATGGCCGCGAGACCAACTTTGACCGTGCCTTGAAGCCGGAGGCGGGCCGGCTGGAATTCTCCGCGTATCTATCGGGCTTTGGCATCACGCCCTACGTGTTGCTGGACACGGACTACGCGACCACCATGCCGGCCAGCGTGGCACAGGTGCATGGCAAGCACTTTCCGTTGGCCATGCTGGAGTTGCCCGCCAGCCTGCGCAAGATCGAGTTCGTGATGGTCTGGCCGCGGCGGCTGCATACGTCGCCGCTGCAGGCGTGGCTGCGCGGCCAGATCCGTGACGTGCTGCGGGACCGCGCGGGCGGTCCCGGGCAAGCCGATCAGCGCGCCGCGGGCTTGCCCGACGCCACGTCCAGCACCGACCCGTCTTCCAGGCTGACGCGGTAGATCTCGCGCACCACATTGCCTGCGAAGCCGATTTCCACGATGGAGACGTCCTTGAACGTCGTCTCGATGCCATCGGGCAGCACGGCGTTGAACTTGTCGGATTCTGCCTTCATGGCGTCCTGCAGCCGCGTGTCGTACGGCGTCATGCTGTAGACCAGCGTGGTGTGCGGGTTGTGCGCGCGCACTTCCTTGCCGTCCTGCATGATGTTCACGCCGCTCACGCCCAGCGTCTTGACCAGCTCCTTGCCGGCGTCGCCCATCTTGGCGTAGACCGGGCCGGTCACGCGCGGCAGCGGACCGTCGCGCAGCGGGGCGAGGGCGGCGGTGGCCACGGTGTTGTAGCGCATCATGTCCTCGAAGCCCTGGCCGCTCTTGACTACGCCCAGGTCCAGCCACCACGGATGGCCCGCGCCCTTGGCGGCCTCGGTGGGGTAGAAGGTCTTGAGCGTGACGCGCAGCGGCGCTGGCGGCTTGGGCAGCGCCTTGAGCATGCGCGCGGGCGTCTGCGGATCGGCGTTGTGGATGTGGACCACGGTGACGTGCGGCAGATTGGGCGTGTCGGCTTCCGTCTTCAGGCCGAGCTTGATCAGATCTTCCTTGAGGACGCCATTGACCTTGGCGTCCAGCACGGCGTTCACCTCGGCCGGCAGGCGGTAGACCACGCCGTAGGTGGCCTTGTGCGCGCGGAACTCGGGCTGGCCGATGGCGCTGTTGTCGATGGAGGAGGCCTGGGCGGCGCCGGCGGCGAAGAGGCCGGAAGCGGCCAGATGCAATGCACGTTTGATCATGGGATTTCCCTGTTGTCGTGGACGTGACCCGCGAGAGTCATCCGCAGTGTGGCCAACGCGGATGTACGGCGTATTGCATCAAGGCCAAGATTTCCGATAGCAACCAGTGATTGTCCGATCGGTCTGGGCGCCGGCCCGTCCCTTCGCTACCCCAGGAACATGACGGCCACGATGGCGATGCCGAGCAGCAGGTTCACGCCCACCCAGCGCCGGATGCCGCCCATCGCCTGACCGCCCGCGGGCCAGTCGGACGCCGCCACCGCCGCAGCCAGCCGCTTGAACAGCGCGAACCGGATGTGGCCGAAGATCGCGATCATCACGATGCCGCCGCTAGCCATCAGCGTCCAGTTGCGGGGCATGAAGAACGAGCCGCCCGTCTGCGCGGCCTGGCTGGCCGACGAGCCGATCATCCAGGCGCCGGTCACCAGGATCAGGACGATGGCTGCCAGCACGGCGTTCAAAAAAGGCCCCAGCACCGAGGCCATGAGCCGCAACCGCACGGGGGCTTCCAGTTTCGCGGCCGCCGGCCGCAGAAAACAGTGGGCGAACAGCATGCCGCCCACCCAGAGGATCACGGCCATGACGTGGAGAAATTGCAGGACGGCGTAGAGCATGGGATCAGCCTGTGGAAAGTGCCGCCGCGGGAGGCGGCGGACATCGTACGGATGATATCTCCGCAAACCCGAAGCGCAGACTTGACCAAAATCATGGTTTTGCATTTAGAATGAGAACGATTGCTATTTGTAGTTGTGATTTTGTAGTTGAGAGTCAGGGAGCCGTCCGTGCCGAATTCCGCGCTCGCCTCGGGCGACGCCGTCAACATGCTGTATCGCACCCATCACGGATGGCTGCACGGCTGGCTGCGCGCCAAGCTGGGCAACAGCTTCGATGCCGCCGATCTTGCGCAGGACACCTTCGTGCGTGTGCTGCGGCACCGGCACGAACTGGACGCGCTGCGCGAACCGCGCGCCTACCTGACCACCATCGCCAAACGTCTGCTGCTGAACCACCATCGCCGCCGTTCGGTCGAACTGGCCTACATGGAAGCGCTGGCGTTGATGCCCGAGGCGCTTGCCCCTTCCCCGGAACAGCGCCTCATCATCCTGGAAACGCTGCAGGAGATCGAGGAAATGCTGGCCGGCCTGTCGCTGCCCGCCCGCCAGGCGTTCCTGATGGCGCAACTGGAAGGGCTGAGCCATAACGAGATCGCCGGCAAGCTCGGCGTGTCGCTGCGCACCGTGCATCGCTACATCACCAAGGGATTCGAGCAATGCATCATGGCGGTGATGTGAGTGCGCCGGCCGAACCGGCTGGCGAGCTGCCAGCCGTTGAGCGCAACGTCGCGCGCGAGGCCGCGCGGTGGCTGTTGCGGCTAAGTTCGGGACGGGCCACGGACGCCGACGTCCACGCCTGCGACCAATGGCGCGCCAGCAAGGCCGAGCACGAACATGCCTGGCAGCGGGCGCAGCGCGTGAATGCGCGCTTTGGCTTGATTCCGTCGGCGCTGGGCATGGCGACGCTGAATCGGCCGGACCTCAGGAGCCGCCGCGCCGCGCTGAAGACGCTGATTGCCCTGATTGTGGCGGGGCCGGTTGGCTGGGCCGCATGGCGGGCCGATCCCCTGGACTGGAGCGCCGACTACCGCAGCGCCGCAGGCGAGCGTCGCGACGTGATGCTGGCAGACGGTTCCACGCTGCACCTGAACACTTCCAGCGCCGTCGACGTGCTGTTCGACGACGAGACACGCCTGTTGCGCCTGCGCGCCGGCGAGATCGCCGTTCATGCGGTGACGGACCCTGCCAGCCATCCGCGTCCGTTCATCGTGCGCACGCGGCTGGGCGATATCGAAGCGCAGGCCTCGCGTTTCTGTGTGCGCGAGGAGGGCGGGCGCTGCCAGCTCAGCGTGCAGGAAGGACGCGTGCGCGTCAGCAGCGCCGGGCAGCCGGAACGCTACGTGGATGTGTCGGCCGGCGAGCAAAGCAGCCTGTCGCAGGGCGGCGCCGGCGCGGCGTCGCCCGCTGACCCGCATGCCAGCGACTGGCTGCGCGGCGTGCTGTACGCCAGCGCGCTGCGGCTGGACGCCTTCGCGGCCGAGCTTGGCCGCTACCGGCAGGGCATCCTGCGCTGCGATCCCGAGATCGCGCACCTGCGCATCTCTGGCGCGTTCCAGTTGCACGATACGGACGCGGTGCTGGCTGCGCTGCCCGCGACCTTGCCCGTGCAGGTGCGCTACCGCACGCCGTACTGGGTGACCATCGCGCCCCGCGCCGCTGCGGCGTAACGCCGGGCGGAAATATTTTTGAAAATGCTGTCCGGTTTTGATTTCACGAGGGTCATGGTCTGTATAGGCACACGGATGCCGATACCTGTTGGATCCAAAGGACGACCATGGCTTACTACCCCGCCGGCCGCGCAAGCGGCTCCCGACCAGCCCGAGGCGCCCAATGCCGGCTGACCCGTCTTACCGCTGCCGTGCACGCGGCGCTGGCCCTGTCCGCCGCATCCGCCGCGATGCTGCCGGTCTCTGCCGCGCAGGCGCAGGGCGCCGCGGTGGCGCAGTCCGGCGCGCGCGGCTACAGCATCCCGGCGGGCTCGCTGGCGGACGCGCTGCCGCGATTTGCGGACAGTGCCGGCGTGACGGTGCTGTTCGATGCGGCGCTGGTGGGTCAACGCCGCACCGCGGGGTTGCAGGGGGCGTACTCGGTGCATGAAGGGTTCTCGCGTCTTCTGGCGGGCAGCGGGCTGGGCGTGCAGGAACGCAGCGCTGGCGTCTATGTGCTGCAGGCGCTGCCGCAGGGCAGCGTGACGCAGCTTGCGCCGGTGCAGATCGACGGCGAAGCCGCCGTCGTCACGCCGGCCTGGGAAACCAGCACGGATCGCCGCCAAATGGACGATCTGCAGATCCGCAACTGGACCGACCTTGGCCGGCGCGCGGAACCGGGCGTCAGCTTCAATCGCACGTCCAACAGCATCAACATCCGCGGCCTGGACCAGGACCGCGTGCTGACCCGTGTGGACGGCATCCGCCTGCCGTGGCTGGACGACGGCGCGCGCGGCGTGAAAGGCGGCCTGGAGGCCGTGGACTTCAACAGCCTGTCGCGCCTGGACATCGTGCGCGGCGCGGACGCCACCGGCGGCGGCTCGGGCGCGATTTCGGGCATTGCCGACCTGCACACCCTGAATCCTTCGGACCTGCTGGGCGGCGGCAAGACCTTCGGCGCGCTGGCCAAGACCGACTTCGACTCCGCGGACAACAGCTGGGGCGCCAACGCCGCGCTGGCTGGGCAGATCCACAGCAACACGTTCTGGCTGGTGCAGGCGGGCGTGCGCAATGGTCACGAGCTGGACAACCGCGGCGACGTCGGCGGCTACGGCGCCAAGCGCAGCGAGCCCAGCCCCGAAGACTACGACCAGCGCAGCTTCCTCATGAAGCTGCAGCAACGCGTGGACGGCGCGCATCTCTTCGGCCTGACGGGTGAGTACTTCAAGCGCAATGCCGACATCGACAACATGTGGGAGCAGGGCCCCGGCACCAGCTACCTCATCGGCGAAAACAGCACCCGCAAGCAAACCGAGCGCGAGCGCGTGTCGTTCGACTACACGTACACGGCGCCGGATGCGGGCGGCCTGATCGATTCGGCGCACGCGGTGGTGTATTGGCAGCGCGTGCGTCTGGACAACTCGCTCAACGGCATCCGCGGCGTGGACGCGCGCGCCCGCATCATTCCGGGCGACCCGTTCCGCTACGGCTTTCCCAACGGCCCTTACGGCCGCAGCAATTCGATCCAGCAGACGCTCTTTGGCGCCAGCACGGAATTGACCAAGCGCATCGCGGGCGCGTCGGTGTCGCAACTGTGGTCGTTCGGCGGCGAGTGGTACGGCAACAAGACCGAGCAGAATTCCAGCGGCTACGACAATTGCCCGGTGATCCGTCCCGGCACGCCCGCGCCATTCGGCCCGCGTGCGTGCGACATGCTGCATACCAACCAGGCCGACGTCCCGCAATCCAAGGGTGACCAATGGGCGTTGTGGGTGCAGGACGAGTTCAGCTTTGCGGATGGACGCTACACGCTGGCGCCGGCGCTGCGCTATGACCACTACGAGCAACGGCCGCAGTCCACCGCCGGCTACGAAAGCAATCCCAACGCGGCCGCGCTGCCGCCCAGCAACAGCGGCAGCCGTTTCTCGCCCAAGCTGCTGGGTACGTGGCGGGCGGCCGAGCAGCTCAGTCTCTATGCGCAATACGCCTACGGCTTCAAGGCGCCCAGCGCCACCCAGCTCTACACCAACTACGGCGGCCCGGGCACCTACCTGCGCGTGGGCAACCCGTACCTGAAGCCGGAAACCAGCAAGGGCTGGGAACTGGGCGCCAAGCTCGGCTCCGATGACCTCGGCGGTGCGGTATCGTTCTTTGATAATCGTTATCAGAACTTTATCGATGGCGATGTGCCGCTGAATGCCAGCTCGCCACAGTGGCAGCCCGGTTGGGCGGGGCAGTATCCGCTGGGCGTGACGGGCAACGTCAACCGCGCCAAGGTCCGCATCTACGGCGCCGAGGCCAGCGCGCACTGGAAGTTTGCGCCGGGTTGGCGCACGTGGGGCTCGCTGGCTTGGGCAGTGGGCAAGGACGAGGGCACGGGGCAGTACCTGAATTCCGTGGCGCCGCTGAAGGCGGTGCTGGGCTTGGGGTATGGCCGTGACGTGTGGGGCGTGGACGCGATGCTCACCACTGCGATGCAGCGCAACAAGGTCGAGTATCCCGATGCGTCGGCCGACGCGCCGAATCCCGACTTCAAGGCGCCGGGCTATGGTGTGGTGGACCTGATGGGCTACTGGCGTCCGGCCGCGGTGAAGGGCTTGCAGGTGCAGGCTGGCGTGTTCAACCTGTTCGACAAGAAGTACTGGGAGGCCATCAACGTGCCGACCGCGGGCGCCACCGCGATCCCGCGTGCGGTGGATTGGTACACGGAACCGGGACGCAGCGTGCGCGTCTCACTGACTTATCAATATTGAGTTCGGTCCGCCGCCATTCGGCGCTGACCGGACCGGCGGCGGTTTTCTGCAGTGTTTTTTTGTACCGGCCGGAGGGCCTACGATGACGAATACCGATTTCTCGACCCGCGCTGAGCAACTGCGCGCCCGCAACGAGGCGCTGGCGGCGTCGCAACCCGGGCTTCGCGCCCGCAACCTCGCCCAAGCCCTGGGCGTGTCCGAGGCCGAGTGGGTGGCCGCGGGCTGTGGCGGCGTGAAGGCGACGGCGCTGCATGGCACGCCGCAAGATATTTTCCACGACCGGGGCACGCTGGGTGAAGTGATGGCGCTCACGCGCAACGACTGGTGTGTGCACGAGCGTCACGGCATGTATGAGGACATCCAGGCCGACGGTCCGGTAGGCCTGGTGCTGGGACCGGACATCGACCTGCGTGTGTTCTTCACCGCATGGAAGTCGGCCTGGGCGGTCGAGCACGATGGCCGCCACAGCCTGCAGTTCTTCGACGGCGCGGGCGTGGCGGTGCACAAGGTCTACCGCACCGACGGCACGGATGGCGCCGCATGGGACGCGCTGGTCGCGCGGTTCGCGGGCGAGTCGCAGTGGCCCGTGGCCGAAGCCTATGCGCCGTCCGCCGATGCCGCGCAGGTGGAGGACGCATCCGCCTGGCGCGAAGCGTGGCTGGGCATGAAGGACACGCACGAATTCTTCCCGCTGCTGCGCAAGTTCAAGGTGTCGCGCCTGGCCGCCCTGACCGCAGCCGGCGAAGACCTGGCGCAGCCGGTGCCCGCCGACGCGGTCGAGCGCATGCTGCAGGCGGCGTCGGAATCGGGCCTTCGCATCATGTGCTTCGTGGGCAACCGCGGCATGATCCAGATCCACTCCGGTCCGGTGCAGTCGCTGCGCCGCACGGGCCCGTGGTTCAACGTGCTGGATCCCAAGTTCAACCTGCACCTGGACACCACGGCCATCGCGTCGGCCTGGGTGGTCAACAAGCCGACGACCGACGGTTGGGTCACCTCGCTGGAGGTGTACGCCAGCACGGGCGATCTGATCGTGCAGTTCTTCGGTGAACGCAAGCCCGGTCAGCGGGAAATCCCGGAATGGCGCGACCTGATGGTCGGCCTGTGCAGCGCGCCGCTGGCCGCTTGAGCGCATAAGGAAACAAGAGCGATGAAGAAATGGTTGGCAGTGGCGGCATGGTTCCTGGCAACAGGCGCGCAGGCAGCGCCGCCCGAACGGGTGGTGACGCTGGGCGGCAGCGTGACCGAGATCGTGTATCAGCTCGGGCAGGGCGGCAAGCTGGTGGGAGACGATCTCTCCAGCCTGTACCCGGAGGCCGCGACCAAGCTGCCGCGCGTCGGCTATTACCGTGCGGTGCCGGTGGAAGGCGTACTGGCGCTCAAGCCGGATCTGGTGCTGGCGTCCGAGCAGGCCGGTCCGCCCGACGCGCTCAAGCGCCTGGGCGACGTCGGCGTGCGCATCGTCACCGTGCCGGACGCCCCGTCGGTGGAATCGCTGAAAGCGCGCATCCGCAACATCGCCGAGGCGCTGGACGTGGCCCCGGCGGGCGAAACCCTGGTGACCGAGATCACCCGCGACCTGAAGGCGGTCGAGGCGATTCCGGTCACCGGCGCGCGCGCCATCCTGGTGATGAACCGCACCGGCACGCTGCAAGGCGCGGGCGGCGGCACGGCGGCCAACGAAGTCATGACGATGGCGGGTCTGACGAACGTGCTCAAGGACCAGCAGGGCTACAAGCCGCTCTCGGCCGAAGCGGTCAGCGCGCTGGCGCCGGACCTCATCGTGGTGACGCGCACTTCGCTGGAAGCTTCCGGCGGCGTCGACAAGCTGCTGGCGCTGCCGGGTTTGGCCTCCACGCCCGCCGCCGCGCGCAAGCGCGTCATCGTCATGGACGACCTGCTCCTCTTGGGCATGGGCCCGCGCCTGCCGTTGGCGCTGACCGAACTCAAGCGGGAGGCGGCCGGTGTCATGGGGCGCTAGCGCAAAGCGCGTCTCCGCGCCGCTGGCGCTGGTAGTTTTGGGCGCCGTGCTGGTGGGGGTGGCGCTTGCCGCCAGCAGCAGCGGCGCGGTCCAGATTCCGTTGCGCGACATGCCCGCGCTGCTGTTCGGCGACCCCGCGCCGGGCGATGCGCTGTGGCGCAACGTCCTGATCGACATCCGGCTGCCCCGGGTGCTGTTTGCGATGGTGGCGGGCGCCGCGCTGGCCATCACGGGCGCGGCGATGCAGGCGCTCTTTCGCAATCCGCTGGCCGAACCCGGTCTCATCGGCATTTCGGCGGGCGGCTCGCTGGGCGCGGTGGCCGCCATCGTGCTGACCTCGGGCGGCTTCTGGGTGCTGGCGCCGGCCGCCTTCGCGGGCAGTCTGCTCGCCACCTTCTGCGCGTACACGCTGGGCCGGCGCGTGCCCGGCATGGCGGGACTGCTGCTCGCGGGCATTGCCATCAATGCGGTGGCGGGCGCCATGATCGGCCTGTTCACCTTCGTGGCCAATGAGGCGCAACTGCGCGACCTCACTTTCTGGACCATGGGCAGTCTGGCCGGCGCCAAGTGGTCGTTGTTGGCGTTCCTGGGCCCGTGGGTGTTGCTGATGTCCTGGTGGTTGATGCGCCAGTGGCGCGTCATGAATGCCTTGCTGCTGGGCGAGCGCGAAGCGCAGCACCTGGGCTACGCGCTCAAGCGCGTGCGCGCGCAGCTCGTGCTGGCGTGCGCGCTGATCGTGGGCCCGCTGGTCGCTGCCACAGGTGGCATTGGCTTCGTGGGCCTGGTGGTGCCACATCTGGTGCGCATGACGCTGGGCGCGAATCACCGCTGGCTGCTGCCCGCCTGCGTGTTGGGCGGCGCGCTGGCGCTGACGCTGGCCGACTGGCTGGCGCGCGTCGCCGTCGTGCCGGCCGAGCTGCCGATCGGGCTGGTGACCAGCCTGGTGGGCGGCCCCTTTTTCTTGTGGCTGCTGGCGCGCGGCCGGAGGCATGGTTGATGCTTGCAGCCGACGATCTCGTTTTGACGCGCGGGGGCAACCGCATCCTGGACAAGGTGTCGCTGGCGGTGCGGCCCGGCGAGGTGGTGGGCCTGTTGGGCGCAAATGGCGCGGGCAAGTCGACGCTGTTGGGCGCGATGTCCGCCGAATTGGCGCCGGATGCCGGCACGGTTCGTCTCGGCGATGCCGACGTGCAGCAACTGGCGCACCGGCAGCAGGCCCGCCTGCGCGCCGTGCTGCCGCAAAAACCCGGGCTGAGTTTCGATCTGGACGTGCGCGACGTGGTGGCGATGGGGGCGTACCCGTTCCCGGAACTGTCGCCCGCGCAGGTGGACACGCTGGTGGACCAGGCGCTGGGCTGGGCCGACGTGTCGCATCTGAATACGCGCCGCTACCCAGAGCTGTCCGGCGGCGAGCAGCAGCGCGTGCAGTTTGCGCGCGTGCTGGTGCAGTGCAAGGCGGCGCGCGCGCAGGGGGAACCGCGCTATCTGCTGCTGGACGAGCCCACCGCCAGTCTGGATCCCAAGCATCAGGGCGACCTCTTGCGCGTCGCGGCGGGCCTTGCCCACGACGGCGATACGGGGGTACTGGTGATCCTGCATGACATGAACCTGGCGGCGCGCTGGTGCGACCGCTTGCTCCTGCTGTGCGGCGGCCGCGGCATTGCGGCCGGCACGCCGGCAGAGGTGCTGACGCCGAAGAACCTGTTCCTGGCCTACGGCATCGACGCCCACGTCATGCCGCACCCGCTGCAGCCGGAGCGACTCCTGGTGGTCACGACATGACGGCGTGACGCCGGGCGCGGGGCCGGTAAAATGGCGGGCATTGCACTTTTCGCCAATTTTTACAGGACCCCGTGTCATGCCTACTTTTGACGTCGTCTCCGAAGTCGACAAACACGAACTGACCAACGCCGTCGACCAAGCCAACCGCGAGCTGTCCACGCGCTTCGACTTCAAGGGCACCGAAGCCAAGTTCGAACTCGAGGGCTACGTCGTGACCCAGGTCGCTTCCAGCGCGTTCCAGCTCAAGCAGATGCTGGACATTTTGCGCGGCCGCCTGTCGGCCCGCGGCATCGACGTGCGCTGCCTGGACGTGGCCGACCCGCTCGAAAACCTGGGCGGCGCCCGCCAGAAGGTCACCATCAAGCAGGGCATCGAACAGCCCGTCGCCAAGAAGCTCATCGCCGCCATCAAGAACGCCAAGCTCAAGGTCGAATCGCAGATCAACGGCGACAAGCTGCGCATCTCCGGCAAGAAGCGCGACGACCTGCAAACCGCCATCGCGCTGCTGAAAAAGACCGACGTCGAGCTGCCGCTGCAGTTCGAAAACTTCCGCGACTAAGCCGCGCGAGCCGCACTGATGGGGCATTCCAGCGAACTGCTCCTTGTCGTTGAACTTGCGCGCGCGGGCGGCATGTCGGCCGCGGCGCGTGAACTCGACGTCACACCCGCCGCGGTCAGCAAGCGCCTGGCGCAGATCGAGGCGCGGCTGGGCGTGCGGCTTTTTAACCGCAGTACGCGGCGCCTGAGCCTCACCGCCGAGGGCGAGGTCTATCTTGAGAACGCCCGCCGCATCCTGGGCGAAATCGACGACCTGGACGCGCTGATCGCCAGCCGTCAGGCGGCCCCGCGCGGCCTGCTCAAGGTCAATGCGCCGCTGGGATTCGGCCGCAGCTACATCGCGCCCGCCATCGCGCAATTCGCGCAGCAGTATCCCGAGGTCTCGCTGCAATTGCAGCTGACCGACCGCCCGGCCGACTTCGTGCGCGAGGCCTTCGACGTAGCCGTGCGCTTTGGCGACTTGCCGGACACCAGTCTCATCGCCCGCAAGATCGCGCCCAACCGGCGGCTCGTCTGCGCCTCGCCCGGTTACCTGAAAAAGCACGGCACGCCGGCCACGCCGCACGATCTTGCGCGGCACCAGTGCATCGTGCTGCGCCAGAACGAGGCCGCCTATGGCCTGTGGCGGTTCACCCGCGGCCGGCGCAGCGAAACCGTGAAGGTGCGCGGCAACCTCAGCAGCAACGATGGCGAGGTCACGCTAACCTGGGGACTGGCCGGCCTGGGCATTCTGCAGCGCGCGGAATGGGACCTGGCGCGTTACCTGCGCAGCGGCCGGCTGGTGCAGGTGCTGGAGGACTACGCGCTGCCGCAGGCGGACATCTACGCCGTTTTTCCCGAACGGCACCACCTGTCCGCCAAGGTGCGGGTGTTTGTGGATTTCCTGGTGGCGTACTTTGGCGAGGGGTCGGAAGGGCGGTGGTGATGATGCCGCTGATCGGCCGCGCTCACGCCGTCCACAGATGCTGCGCCGCGTAGGCGCGCCACGGCCGCCAGGCCTCGGACCGCGCCAGTAGCTGCGCGGGCGAATAGGGCCGCGACTCCAGTTTTTCCAACGCGCGGATCAGGCCGATGTCCGCATGCGGAAACGCATCCGGCTCACGCAATTGCCGCAGCGCGATGTATTGCGCGGTCCATTCCCCCACGCCGCGTATCGTGCGCAGCCCCCGCACGGCGTCTTCCAGATCGGCGGCCGAGTCAAAGAGGTGCGGGTCCGCGACTGCTGCCGCGGCCACCGCGGACAGCGTCGCCGCCCGGCTGCGCGGCATGCCCAGCGACGCCAGTTCGGCGGCGGCCACCACGTCGGGCTCGGGAAACACGTGCGTCAGCGCGCCGTCCGGCTGCGCCAGCGGCTTGCCATGCGCCGCCACCAGCTTGCCCGCCAGCCGGATGGCTGCGGCCACCGTGATCTGCTGTCCCAGCACCGCCCGCATGGCCAGTTCAAATCCGTCCCACGCGCCCGGCACGCGCAGCCCCGGCCGCGCCTGCATCAGTGCCGTCATGACCGGATCCGCGGCGAACTGCGCCGCGATTGCCGCCGGGTCGCTGGCCAGGTCGAAGACGCGGCGCAAACGCGCAATGATCGCCGGCAGCGACTGCAGGCGAGGAAAGCGCACCGTCACCTGCAGCGCGTGGCCGGCGCCGGGCCGCACCGTGACCGTGCCCTGCGCCCCATCCAGGCTGACGGTGCGCGCATAGGTGTCGCCGGTCACGGACTCGACGCCGGGGATGGCGCGCAGCCGCAGGAAGGCCAGCATCGCGTCCCAGTCGTAGGGTGGGCGGTAGCGTAGCAGCAGCTTGATTTCCCCGTCCTGGCCCGCCGGCACTTCCGGCTTGCCTGAGCGCCGCAGTTCGCCAGGCGCCCGGCCGAACAGGTCCAGGAACACCTCGTTGAACCGGCGGATGCTGCCAAAACCCGCGGCAAAGGCGATCTCGGCCATGGGCAACTGCGTTTCATGGATGAGCTGCTTGGCCAGCAGCACGCGCCGCGTCTGTGCAAACGCGACGGGCGAGGCGCCCAGGTGCTCGCGAAACTGCCGCCGCAACTGCCGCTCGCCGACGCCCAAGCGCTGCGCCAGCGCGTCGACGCCGGCCTCGTCCAGCGCGCCCAGCTCGATGCGCTGCAACGCGCGCGCCACGGCGGGCGGTAATTCGTGGCCAGGGCCGACCTCGGGCGCGGTTTCCGGGCGGCAGCGCAGGCAAGGGTGAAAACCGGCCTCCTGCGCGGCCGCGGCCGTCGTAAAGAACGTGACGTTTTTCGACAGGGGCGTGCGCGCCGGACAGACCGGACGGCAATAGATGCGCGTGGTCTTGACGGCCGTGAAGAAGCGGCCGTCGTAACGGGCGTCGCGCACCTGGATGGCGCTGTAGCAGGCATCGTGGTTCAGGTTCATGAAGCGATGCTAACGCCGCCGGGCGGGCAAGATCTAGCGGATTTCGGACAGGGTTGTGAATGTCACACTGCTGTCCGAAAACCGCCAGCCCACGGTTCGGGGGCGGGTCTATATTGGCGGCTTGCAAACCTATCCGGAGCGACATCATGCCGGTACACACTTTTCTGCTGGAACGCGTGCCCACGCCCATCGGCCGGATGCTCGTGCTGACGGACGCGCAGGACCACCTGCGCGCCGTGGACTGGGAAGACTACGATTTCCGCATGCACCTGCTGCTGCAGCGGCAGTATGGACGGGGCGCGGTGCAACTGCAGGGCGCCTCGAAGCCCTCGCAGGCAAGCGGCGCGCTGCAAGCGTATTTCGACGGCGACGTGGACGCCATCGCGGATCTTCCGGTCGCCTTCGGCGGCACGCCTTTCCAGCAGCAGGTCTGGCACGCGCTGCGCGGCATTGAAGGCGGCAGCACTGTCAGCTACGGTACGCTCGCGGCGCGGATTGCCCGGCCCACGGCCGTGCGCGCGGTGGGGCTGGCCAATGGCGCCAATCCCGTGGGCATCGTCATCCCTTGCCATCGCGTGATTGGCGCCAACGCCGCGCTGACGGGTTACGGCGGCGGCTTGCACCGCAAGCGCTGGCTGCTGGCGCACGAGGCAGGCTGGCGTAGTGCGCAGTCATCGTCGTCGACCCATTCCGCACTTTCAACTACAGGTTGAAAATGTTGTGAATTTGGGGGCGTGCACCGCGCGCCGCGCTCGTTACAGTGCCAGCAGACTCATCCGCACGGAGCGCTGGCACCATGAAGACCTATCGCATTGCAACCATCCCCGGCGACGGCATCGGCAAGGAAGTGATTCCGGCCGGCCAGCGCGTCATGCAGGAACTCGCGGCCCAGGGGGGCCTGCGGTTCGAATTTGAAGACTTCGACTGGGGCGGCGACTACTACCGCAAGCACGGCGTCATGATGCCGGCCGACGGGCTGGAAGCGCTGCGCGACAAGGACGCGATCCTGTTCGGCTCGGCCGGCGATCCCGACATTGCCGACCACATCACCTTGTGGGGCCTGCGGCTGAAAATCTGCCAGGGTTTCGACCAGTACGCCAACGTGCGCCCGACGCGCATCCTGCCGGGCATCGACGCACCGCTCAAGCGCTGCACGCCCGAGCAACTGAACTGGGTGATCGTGCGCGAGAACTCCGAAGGCGAGTACTCCGGCGTCGGCGGCCGCGTGCATCAAGGCCATCCCATCGAAGCCGCGACTGACGTGTCGATCATGACGCGCGCCGGCGTCGAGCGCATCCTGCGTTTTGCGTTCAAGCTGGCGCAGTCGCGGCCGCGCAAGCTGCTGACCGTCGTCACCAAATCCAACGCGCAGCGCCATGCCATGGTGATGTGGGATGAAATCGCCGTGCAGGTCAGCCGCGAGTTTCCCGACGTGACCTGGGACAAGGAACTGGTCGACGCCGCCACCGCCCGCATGGTCAACCGGCCCGCGACGCTGGACACCATTGTTGCCACCAACCTGCATGCCGACATCCTGAGCGACCTGGCGGCCGCGCTGGCCGGCAGCCTGGGCATCGCACCGACCGGCAACATCGACCCCGAACGCCGCTACCCGTCCATGTTCGAACCCATCCACGGCTCGGCCTTCGACATCATGGGCAAGGGACTCGCCAATCCGGTCGGCACGTTCTGGTCGGTGGTGATGCTGCTGGAACATCTGGGCGAAACCGAGGCGGCAGCACGGCTGATGCAGGCCATCGAAAGCGTCACCGCCGATCCCGCGCTGCACACCGGCGACCTGGGCGGCCGCGCCACGACCGAGCAGGTGACCAAGGCGGTCTGCGCGAAGTTGGCGGAATCGGCGCAGGCCAAGGCGGCGTAGCGGGATTCCTGGCGCAGACGCCGTGCACAGGTGTCGGTGTCTGACACCCTGGGGAGAGGATGCCTGGGGAGATGATGGTCGGCTTGGCGCAGTGCTTCAACGGGTGTCAGACACCTGGCGATGTAGGACTGTTTCCGGTGTCTGACACCGGAATCCGTCCTACGTTTTCGGGAAACCCGCTCAGGGACAAGGACATCAGATCCGACCCCTGCGGCGGCAACACAACAACAAGCGAAGTTCATTCGTAGTCAGGAGACAAATCATGCATAAGAAAGCGATGACGGCGCGCGCCTTGGCGTTCGCCTGCCTGATCGGCGTTTCGTTCGCGGGCGGCGCGCAGGCGCAGTCCTATCCGGCGCGCCCCGTGAGCCTGATCGTGCCATTTCCGGCCGGGGGCACGACGGACGTGCTGGCTCGCGCGCTGGGGCAGGAACTGGCCAAAAGCCTGGGTCAGCCGGTGGTGGTCGAGAACAAGCCGGGCGCCGGTTCGACGTTGGGCGCGGATTATGTCGCCAAGGCCGCGCCCGACGGCTATACGCTGCTGATGGGGGCGGTTCATCACACCATCGCCACCAGCGTCTACAAGAGCCTGCATTACGACTTCCAGAAGGACTTTGCGCCGGTCACCACGGTGGCGCTGGTGCCCAACGTTCTGGTCGTCAATCCGAAGGTGCAAGCCAAGGATGTGGCGTCGCTGTTGAAACTGGCGCAGGCTTCGCCCGGCAAACTGACCTACGGTTCCAACGGCATGGGCACGGGCCAGCACCTGATCGGCGCGCAGTTCGAACGCGCGGGCCATGTGCAGTTGCTGCATGTGCCGTACAAGGGCAGCGGGCCGTTGACCACCGATCTGCTGGGCGGCCAGATCGACATGTCGTTCGACACCATTACACCGGTGCTCGCACACATCCAGAGTGGCAAGCTGCGCGCGCTGGCCGTCACCACCAACCAGCGCTCGGCCGCGCTGCCGGACGTTCCGACCATGGAAGAGGCCGGCCTCAAGCCCTTCAACATGGGCACGTGGTTCGGTGTGCTGGCGCCGGCGGCGGCGCCCAAGGAAGTGGTGGACAGGCTGAATGCCGAGATGGTGAAGATCATCCGGTCTCCGGACTTCACACGCCGCATGGCTGAGATCGGCGCGGTGCCGATCGGCGATACGCCTGCGGAGATGCAGGCGCGCATTGGCGCCGATACCGCGAATTACGCCAAGCTGGTCAAGGAAGCGAAGGTCGCGGTGAATTGAGGCGGCAGGGCGGGGAGCGGCACGGTCGTTACGGCCGCTGCCGCGCCAGCCTTCGCGTCCGCCTTCAAGTTCACCGTCAAGTCCAACGTCAAGCCCAACGTCAAGCCCGTATCCAGCCGCGCTCAATCGGCAGGGCCAGCACCTTGCGATACAGCCCCTGCGCCGCCGTCGTCAACGGCGCGCCCGCTCGGCGCCACACGGGGATCATGACCGCCGCAGCCACGGGCGCTAGCAACAGGCCGCCCACGATATCCAGCGGGAAATGTACGCCCAGATACACGCGCGACGTCCCCACGAGCAAGGCGCCCGCCAGGGCCAGCCAGCCCCATCCCGCCCAGCGCCGGTCCAGGATCAGCGCGAAGGCGAAGGTCGCGATGATGATCGTGTGATTGCTGGGGAACGACGAGGTCGCCTTGTGCGTGAAGAAGGCGTGTCCCAGGCCAATTGCGAAGGGGCGCGGATGCGGCCACAGCACGCCGCACAGGTAGCTGGCGGCCAGCGCCACGGCGACGCTGGCCAGCGCCTTCAGCATCAGGCCGCGCTGGGCTTCCTTGCCCCACAGCCATACGGCGGCCATGACGCCCGGCACCAGCAGGATGAGCTTGTTCGCCACCAGCATGGCGGCCTGGATCCGCCACGCGGGCGAGGCGGGGTCGGCATTGATCAAAATAAAAAGGGACTGGTTGAAGCTTTCCAGGAAATCCATGACACGTCATCACGGCGTAATAACTTGGTTGCCGCGATGGTAATGACCGTACCCGTCAGTTCCCTTACAACGGGCGTTGATACGGCCGCTTTTACTTCTGGATGCGATTGCCCTTCGGCGGTTCCACGTACAGCACGACCTGCAGTTCAAAGACCGAGTCGCGCATTACCAGTGCCCATTGAACAGCTTGCGCATATCGATGCTGTTCTGCATAGATCGCAACTGGGCTTCCTGCTCGCGCTGTGCGGCCTCCTGGCGTTGTTGTTCGGTGGGCGGCGCATAAGTCACCGGTTTGCCGGTGCCCTGGTAGACGCGGCGGTACCGGAGATAGCCCTGGGTCTCCCAACTACCGGGCACCGGGTCTATGCACCCGGCCCAAGCTTGAGGTTGGTCAAAGGGGCGGAAGCCGGCATAGGAGTCATGCATGTAGTTGGCAAACAGATAGGCCTGTGGCGTCAGGTGCTCAGGATTCTCGGACGTGCCCAGCACCGAATGCGCTTTGAGGTGGGTCAGTACATCCTGGGCTTCGCTGGCCAGCGTGGCGCGGCGCATGGCCTTGCCCACCGCCAAGCCGCTGTATAGCGAAGGGTTGACGCGGGCGGCTTCCTGGTAACGCTGGATTTCCTCGTCGGTCAGACCCTCCAGCGCCGCGATATCGGCCAGCAAGGTCTGGTTGGCGCCGGCCAGATCCTGGATGTCGTTGGGAAAGGTTTTCTGGGCACGCGCCACCCAGGAGAGGCGGGAGGCATAAACGTCACGCACCTGGTAGCGCCAGGCCAGATAGGGAATGAGCCATTGGGCCGTCGAGGCTTGTGCCGGTGCGGCCTGCAGGAAAGCGGCGTAGGCCTGGCGCGCATTGGGGTGGACAGCAAAGGAGTCGTAACCGTCAACCTTGACGGCATTGTTATGGTCCAGGGGAACCTGCGCGTTGCGGGCCGCTTCGTACATCAGCCCCAGTGGAATCTGCGACAGCATGTCATCGTGCTGCCCGCTGGGCCCGCGGCCCTGGCTGCCCGGTAGATAGCCGCCGCCCACATCGGAGTGCATGCCGGGAAGCGCGTACTGCTTGTGATTGCCTGGCAGGGCGCCATCGGGCCCGCGCAGGCTGTCCAGCGGGAACGACGTGCGATTCTCGTGCATGGCGATGTAGTGCACGCACTGAACATGGCTCGGCACGCGCAACGCGCTGGGGGTGGCCCAGGCGAAATGGCCGTCTCCGCCCGCGCTATCCGGAATACCGACCGAGGCCACCGTGTCGAACAGGCCAAGAAAGCGAATCTGCGCAGGCACGCCACACAGCCGGTCGCCTTCCATCAGCGCCATCAGCCAGTTGCAGAATACGCGGGCCTGGGTGGCGCCTCGGGAGAAGCCGAACACATCGAGGGTGATGTTCACCAGCTTCGGTTTGGTGGCCTTGGCTACCTTGTCGGCCAGCGCTTGAACCTCGCGATGGTAAAACGCCTCTGCATGAGGACGGGCGCCATTGCCGTCGCTCAACAAGCCACCCTCGGTACGCATGCCCACGGCGTTCAGCGCCTGGACATCCTGCACGCCCCCCTTCAGCGGGTAGTAGGTGTCGGTGCGATGGCTGTAACCGCGTTTGCCGTTGCGGCACAGAGCGAGGATGACCTGGGGGTGGTAGTGGTCAAAGTCCCTGATCGGATTGATGGACTGATAGATGAAGTTCAGTACGCTCAGCAAGGCATAGTTCATACGCCCATCACCGCCACGCCCCATCGAGGGACCGAACGTGGCGTAGCTATCTTCTCCGATGGCCAGGCAGGGCGTGCCGACACCTGGAATGTAGAGTGGGAATTTGCCTTCAACAGCCTTGTCCGGGTACGCCCGGAACAGCCTGGCCACATTGCTGTCCTTGCGCGCCAATCGTTGGGTCATGTTCGCACCGAGGCCCGGTTGGCAGCCATCGGCATCGTCCCAATCCTGATTGTTGCCCGTGCCGTCGAAGAAGATGCCGATCTGCAGGTCCACCTCGCAGTTTTCCGAGGCCGGAAGGCAGAAGGGGAGCAAGGGTTGGACGCCGGGAGTAGGGCCTGCAGGATGGGTTCGAAATTGTTCGTTCACTTCGCTTGCTCCATAATCGTGGGACTGCCCTGACGCGGGCAATGTGCACTCGGCGGGCGGTAGACATGCCAGGGATTCTTGTCTGGAATCGCGTCGAGAGGTCCGGGGTAGTCTTCATTAGGCTGATAGATGCCCGGTCCAATGTCGGACGAAATGACACGTACCTTTCCGTCGGACAAGAAGTGGACGTACAGGGCTCCCACCTTTTGGTAGCGCTCTACGGGCACACGGCGTTCGCGACTCTCCCAGCCACAATCGCGCCAATTGGTCACATTCCAGCCGACGATAACGGTCAATCCGGGATGCCATTGCCGAGGCAGCCTCACACAGCAGACGCCGCGGCCCCCAGTGCCGGCTTGGAATCCGCTGATGCCGTTCACCCAGAAATTCTGGACGCTCAGGTGGTCTGGCAAATGGTCGATACCGGTCAGCGGCGCGGGCACGGTGTTCTGCCTGGCATGGCCGGCATCGCAGCCGGCCAGCAGAAGGCAGAGTGCAGCCATGCATTGG
>CBHWAL010000006.1:0-23320 GCA_966111495.1 uncultured Achromobacter sp.
GCGCAGCCGCCCTTGTCTAGCGGACGGAACGCCACGTTGCCCGGGATGACCGCGACCTGCTTGTACAGGTCCCACTCGCTCTTGGAGTCCGCGGGCTTCTTCACTTCAAACAGGTACATGTCGCGCACCACGCGGCCGTCCACGCGCAGCTTGCCGTCCTTCGTCATGAAGTCGTTGATCGGCATCTCGCGCATCTTTGCCATGACGGCGTCGGCGTCCTTGGTGCCCGCGGCCTTGACCGCGTTCAGGTAGTGCGTGACGGCGCCATACGTGCCCGCCTGCGTCATCGTGGGCTTGCGGCCGACCTTGTCCTGAAAGCGCTGCGACCACGCGCGCGTCGCGTCGTTCTGGTCCCAGTAGAAGGCTTCGGTCAGCAGCAGCCCCTGGCCCAGCGGCAGGCCGATGGATTTGACGTCGGACAGGAAGGCCAGCAGCGCCACCAGCCGCTGCGAACTGCCCGGCCGGCCGATGCCGAAGTCCGCGGCCTGCTTGATGGCGCTGATGACGTCGTTCCCGCCCAGCGCCAGACCGATAATGCCGGCCTTGGAACTTTGCGCCTGCAACAGATACGAGCTGAAGTCGGGCGTGTTCAGCGGCGAGCGCACCGCGCCCAGCACCTTGCCGCCGTTGCGTTCAATCACCGCCGACGCATCGCCCTGCAGCGCGTAGCCAAACGAATAGTCCGCCGTCATGAAGAACCAGTTCTTGCCGCCCTGTTCCGTGACGGCGGCACCGGTGCCGTTGGCCAGGGCGTAGGTGTCGTAGGTCCAGTGCACCGTGTAGGGCGAACACGCCTTGCCCGTCAGTTCGGACGTGGACGCGCTGGTCACCATGACTACGCGTTTCTTCTCGCGGCCCAGTTCGCTGATCGCCAGCGCCAGCGCGGACGTCGGCAGGTCGGTGATCATGTCCACCCCGTCCTGGTCGAACCACCGGCGCGCGGCGGCGCTGGCCACGTCCACCTTGTTCTGCCCGTCCGTGAAGACCAGCTCGATCGGCTTGCCCAGCACCGAGCCGCCAAAGTCCTGCACCGCCATGCGCGCGGCCTCGACCAGCCCCTTGCCGCCGATGTCCGAGTACGCCGAACTCATGTCGGCCATGATGCCTATCTTCACGGGGGCCGCCGCGTTCTGGGCCTGCGCGCCGCTTGCGGCCAGGATCGCGCCCGCCAGCGCGAGCGTCAGTTTGGGGATTGCCATGGACTTGTCTCCGTTATCGGTTTACGCCGTCTTTGCGGCGGTGTGCGTATTGCTCCGGGGAGCGTCCTTTTGTATCGTAGGCACGCGATTTCGCCTTCGTCCAAAGCGACGATTTTTCGCGCGCATCGCGGGTTTTCCCGCAACGATCCCCGCAAACCGCAATCCCTGAACAGGCAGCCCATGCGTCATTCGTTCTCGATGGAACACGCGCTGGCCAGCGGCAAGCTCAATGCCCCGGCCGCGCATGGCGACCACGTCGCCCGGCGCGCACTGTGCGAGGCGATCTGCCGTCCCGAGGGACCCAAGGTGGTGGTGGCGCGCGGTCCCGCGGGCTACGGCAAGACCACGTTGCTGGCGCAATGCCAGATGCGTTTTCAAAGCACGCCGATGCGCACCGCCTGGCTGACGCTGGACCGCGCCGACAACGACCTCTCGCGCTTTCTGCGTTGCCTGATGGCGGCGCTGAGCGCGCTGTCCGGCGGCGCAGACCCGGCGTTCGGCGCCCTGGAGTCCGAAGACACGCTGGCGCTGGCGCTGGTCGAGGCCGTGGCGTCGCACGGGGCGCCGTTTGCCCTGGTGCTGGACGAATTCGAAGTCATCACCGCCCCCGCGGTGCTGGACCTGGTGCAGGACCTGATCGGGCGCCTGCCCGCGCATGGCCGCTTGCTGATCGGCTCGCGGCACACGCCCGGACTGGCGCTGGGCCGGCTGCGCGCGGCCAACCAGTTGTTGGAGATCGACGCCGCGCAACTGTGTTTTTCCGTGGACGAGGCCACCCAGTTCTTTGCGCGCCGCCAGCTCACGCTGACGCCTGCCGAGGTCGAACTGCTGCATCGCAAGACCGAGGGCTGGGCGGCCGCGCTGTGCCTGGCGTCCGCCTCGCTCGCGCGGCAGCCGTCCGCGGCCGCCTTCATCGAACGATTCTCCGGTAGCGACCAGTCCGTGGCCGACTATCTGGCGCAGGACGTGCTGGCCAGCCAGACGCCCGCGTTGCGCCGCTTCCTGCTGCGCACCAGCATTCTCAAGCAGCTCAGCGCGCCGTTGTGCCAGGCGCTGCTGCCCGATATGGACTGCGCGGACCTGCTGCGGCAACTTGAAAACGGCCACGTGCTGCTCACGCGCACCGCCGCCGACGAGCGCCATTACCGCTATCACAGCCTCTTCGCCAGCTACCTGCAGTCGCAGCTGCGCGCGCAGGCCCCCGGCGACATCGCGTACCTGCACCTTGCGGCCTCGCGCTGGTACGAGGCGCAGGGCCGGCCCGTGCCCGCCATCGACCACGCCATCGACGGCGGCGACTTCGGCCGCGCGCTGACGCTATTGCAGACGCACGCGGAACCGCTGCTGGCCGAAGGCCGGATGCGCCTGCTGTCGCGCTGGCTGGGCCAGCTTCCCGCGGCCGTGCTTGCCACGCGGCCGCTGCTGCAGGCCATGCAGGTATGGGCCACCTGTTTCACGCGCGGTCCCGGCGAGGCGTCCGCGCTGATGGCGGACCTGAAGCTGACCGGCAACACCGATCCCGCAGTGCAGGCACACGTGCGCGCGCTGCAACCCCTGTTGTTGTCGATGATGGATCGCCAGGAGGAAGCCTACGCCTCGGGCCTGCCCAGCGTCGCGTCGCTGGGCGATGCGCTGTCGTTCACCGATACCGCGCTGGCCAACGCCATGGCCAACGTCAGCGCCGTGCTGGGCCGCTACCACGAGGCGCGCGCGCTGCTGGACACCGCGCGGCGCGCGCAAAGCCGCAGCGCCAGCACCTTCAACCTGATGTACTCGGAAGCGGTCGAAGGCATCATCGACCTGCAGGAAGGGCGCATGCGCCAGGCCGGCGCGCGTTTCCGGATGGCGGTGCGGGCCACGCGCAAGGGGGCCTATGGACAGGCCAACGGCAACGCCTGGGCCGGCGTGCTGTACGCCGCCTGGGTCTACGAGACCGGCGACCTCGCGCAGGCCGCGCGGCTGCTGCAGGTGTATGTGCCGCTGGGCCGCGACGTCGGCCTGCCAGACCATCTGATCCTGGGCTACCTGATGCAGGCGCGCGTGGCGTTTTATGAAGGCGATCCCGAGCAGACGTTCTACCTGCTGGGCGAATTGGAGTACCTGGGCCATCAGCGCGGCCTGCCGCGCATCGCCGCCAGCGCCCGCGTCGAGCGCGCGCGCGTGCTGCTGATGCAAGGCCATCCGCAGGCCGCGCGCGACGAACTGCTGCGCGCGGACGACGCCGATCTGTGGCGCCGCGTGGAGGGACTGCGCCTGCCGGCCAATGATCTGTTGTATCCGCGGCTAGGCCGCTTGCGGTGCGCCGCGTATGACGGCGATCCCGCCGCCGCGCTGCGTGAACTGGATCAGGACATCGCAAAGGCGTTGGCCGCCCAGCGCGTGCGGCGCGCGTACAAGCTTCAGCTGTTTCGCGCGGTCGCGCTGGCGCGCATGCAGGACGATGGCGCGGCGGCGGCGCAGCTTGCGCCGCTGCTGCACACCGCGCAATCCGAAGGCCTGTGCCGCGTGCTGGTGGACGAGGGTGCGGCGCTGGCCGGCCTGTTGCAGCGCCATGCCGCGTCGCCGGCCGGCAGCGCATGGCTGGCGTCGGACGGCGCGCGTGCGTGGTGGCAGCACTATCTGGCACAGGCCCGTTTGAGCCCGGCGGCGCCGATTGCCCCTGCGGGCGAGGCGCCCGGCGTGGACGGCCTCACGCCCAAGGAACTGCGCGTGCTACGCCTTCTGGCCGAGGGCCATTCCAACAGCGCGATTGCGCGGCAGCTCTTCGTGTCGGAGAGCACCGTGCGCACGCACCTGCGGCACCTGAACGTCAAGCTCAGCGCGGACAGCCGGACTCAGGCGGTGGCGCGGGCCCGCAGCGCGGGCCTGCTGTGACTTACTCCGTGAACTACGCCGAGACTTATTCCGGCGTGTTGATCTGGTCCGCAGAGATGATTTCAGCCACCAGCACCTGCCCCGGACCGTCCAGGTAATACTCTTCCTTGGCCGGTTCGCGCAGCTTCATGTAGGCGTCCTCGCCGATCTGCATGGTGTGGCCGGCGGCCAGTACGGCGCCGCTTTCCAGCATGTAGCTCATGATGTTGTTGAACATGGTCGAGTACATCTCGCCCTCGTCATGGCCCGTTGCCAGCGCCGCGAAATCCGGCAGGCCGAACGCATCGGCGCCGTAGGTGCGCATCCACACGCCCTGCACGCCTTCCACCTCGTATTTCACGAAGCCGCAATACAGCATGTTCAGCGGCAGCGTGCGCAACAGGTCCATGCTTTCGTCGCCCAGCGACTCGTCGGCAAACACGCCGGCGGGCAGCGACGTGTGCGCATGCTCGTTCAGCACCGCCAGCGCCTTGAAATTAGCCAACGCCCCCGCCACCGCGGCCAGCGCCACATACTGCTCCAGCGGATCGGTCTCGTAGCCCGCGTAGTACAGGATGATGTGGCTCACATGCGCGCGGACCTCGTCCTTCAACGTGGCCGGATAGTGCGACGGCGCCACGCAGCTTTCCAGCGCGTCCTTGGGATAGGGCGCATTGAAGCCCACCAGCCGCACGACGTGCTTGTCCCAGCCGGCCATGCCCAGGAATTCCGGCATATCGGGCGCGATTTCGGCGCGGGCGTCCTTCATGGTCGGGTGGTAGGCACGCAGCGCTTCGGTCAGCGCCGTCTCGGAAATCGCCAGCGGCGCGGCAAAGAGGACTTGCAGGCTCAGCGGCTGCGCGATGTCCGGATTTGCCAGCAGGGCGGATGATTCCGCAGCGCTGGTGGCTTCGATGGATTCTTCCTTGCGGCCGAAGAAGCGGGAAAAGATGCTCATACGTGTCCAGGTTGAAAAATAAACGGGGACAGTATAAGGACCCGGCCAGCGCATTCATCGCCGAGGTCGCCATTGGATACATCTTCGCGGGCCAACCTACTCCTCGAATCCGCGCGTCCCCACCGTCTCCACCACGAAATCAATGAAGGACTTGATGCGCGACGAGATCGCGGTGTTCCGGTAGTACACCGCGTTGATCGGCTGCCGCTCTTCCAGCAACTGCTTCGCAAACAGCGGCTGCAGCGCGCCGCTTGCGCGGTCGCCGCGCGTCATGAAATCGGACAGGCACACGATGCCGCCATCATTCAGCGCAAGCTGGCGCAGCGTCTCGCCGCTGTGGGCGCGCACCTGCGGCTTGATATGCACCGGCTGCCCGTCCGCATCCAGCAGCGGCCATTCATTCAGCGGTTCCAGTTGGGCAAAGCCCAGCAGCACGTGCGAAGCCAGGTCCGCCGCACGGCGGGGCGTGCCGTGCCGCGCCAGATAGCCCGGGCTGGCCAGCACGCGCACCCGGCTCGTACCCAGCGCCACCGCGTGCAGCGACGAATCCTTCAGCCGCCCGATGCGAAACGCCAGATCGGTGCGCCGAGCCAAGAGGTCGATGTTGCCTTCGTTGCTGGTGAGCTCCAGCTCCACCTGCGGATAGCGCTTGCGATAGGCCGGCACCAGCGGCGCGATGACGTGCAGCATGAAAGGCGACGCCGCATCCACGCGCAAGAGGCCCGCAGGCTGGTTGCGGCGCACGTTCATCTGCTCTTCGGCCTCTTCAACCGACGCGATGATCCGGCGCGCCTGCTCCAGATAGGCCTTGCCTTCTTCGGTCAGCGCCAGGCGTCGGGTCGTGCGCCGCATCAGCGTGGTCTGCAGCTTTTCCTCCAGCCGGCTCATGGTGCGGCTGGTGGCGGAGATGGTCTGGCCCAGCACCTCGGCGGCGGCGGTGATCGAACCGCTGTCCACGATGGCGATGAAGACCTGCATTTCGTCGAGGGTGGTTTTCATATTTGACGTTTTATCAAAAGTATTTCGCCGATACCGGTATTTTTCCGCAAGGATACGGCAGGCACACTACGTCCATTCCCGAACGCCGCACGTTCGGCCACGCACATTCCCAGGAGTTTTACATGAGCATCCCCGCCTTTGGCGTTGGCACCTTCCGTCTGCAAGGCCAGACCGTCATCGATTCCGTGCGCAACGCGCTGGACGTCGGCTATCGCGCCATCGACACCGCGCAGATCTACGAGAACGAAGCCGACGTCGGCCAGGCCGTCGCCGAATCGAACGTGGCCCGCGAAGACCTGTTCATCACCACCAAGATCTGGGTGCCCAACTACGCGAAGGACAAGCTCGTTCCCAGCCTGAAGGACAGCCTGGCCAAGCTGCGCACCGACTATGTGGACCTGACGCTGATCCACTGGCCCGCGCCGGACAACGGCGTTTCCGTCGACGAATTCATGACCGCGCTGGCCGATGCCAAGGCGCAAGGCCTGACCCGCCAGATCGGCATTTCCAACTTCCCCATCGCGCAGACGCGGGCCGCCATCGCCGCCGTCGGCCGCGACGAGATCGCCACCAACCAGATCGAGCTCAGCCCCTACCTGCAGAACCGCACGCTGACCGCCTTCCTGAAGGAACAGGGCATTCACGTCACCTCGTACATGACGCTGGCGTACGGCAAGGTGCTCAAGGATCCGGTCATCGGCCAGATCGCGCAGCGCCACGAAGCCACGCCCGCGCAGGTTGCGCTGGCCTGGGCGCTGCAACTGGGCTATGCCGTGATCCCGTCGTCCACCAAGCGCGAGAACCTGGCCAGCAACCTGCTCGCCCAGGACCTGCGCCTCACGGACGAAGACATGGCGCAGATCGCCGCGCTGGAACGCAACGGCCGCGAAGTCAGTCCGGAAGGGTTGGCGGCAGCGTGGGACTGAGCCGAAGGGGACCGAACCATGCACACGACTGATCCGCTGTTCCAACCCCTGGCGCTGGGCAGCCTGACGCTGCCCAACCGCACCGTCATGCCGCCGATGACGCGCTCGCGTGCCACGCAGCCGGGCGATTGCGCCAATGCGCTGATGGCGCGCTACTACGCGCAGCGCGCCGGCGCCGGCCTCATCGTCAGCGAAGGCACGTACATCTCGCCGATGGGCAAGGGCTACGCCGGCACGCCCGGCCTGTGCACCCCCGCCCAGGTGGCCGGCTGGCGCGGCGTCACCGACGCCGTCCACGCCGCCGGCGGCCGCATCTACGCGCAGCTCTGGCACGTGGGCAGGCTAAGCCACACCAGCCTGCTCGGCGGGCAGGCGCCGGTGTCGTCCTCTGCGATTCCGGCAGAGGGCGTCAACGTCTTCATCCAGAACGAGGACGGCAGCCCCAACTTCGTGCAGGCCTCGGCGCCGCGCGCGCTGTCGGTCGCGGAGATCCAGGCCATCGTCGAGGAATACCGCCAGGCCGCACGCAACGCAATCGCCGCGGGGTTTGACGGCGTGGAGCTGCACGCGGCCAACGGTTATCTGGTCAACCAGTTCCTGGATTCCGAGGCCAACAACCGTACCGACGCATACGGCGGCTCGCTGGAGAACCGCATCCGCTTTCTGGATGAAGTGGCCCGCGCGCTGGTCGAGACCCTGGGCGACCCGGCCCGCGTCGGCATCCGGCTGGCGCCGCTCACGACGCTGAACGGCTGCGTGGATGCGGACCCTGTCGCCACGTACACCGCAGCCGCCAAGCGTCTGGGCGAGATCGGCGTGGGCTACATCCACATCGCCGAAGCAGACTGGGACGACGCGCCTGACATGCCGCGGTCCTTCAAGGAGGCGCTGCGCCGCGTCTATCCCGGCGTGCTTATCTACGCCGGCAAATACACGGCCGAGCGCGCCCGCGATGCGCTGCAAGCCGGATGGGCTGACCTCATCGCGTTCGGGCGTCCCTTCGTGGCCAACCCCGACCTGCCCGAGCGCCTGCGTCACGACGAACCGCTGGCCGAGCACGACAGGAACACGCTGTTCGGCGGCGATGCGCGCGGGCTGACGGACTATCCGGTGTCCGGTGCACGGTAAGTTTTCAGGGCGCAAACAAAACCGCCCGCGCGCCGGGGACCGGCACGCGGGCGGAAAGCTGTCATCCGGTCCGTTTATTGGGCTTCGTAGCGCGGCGAACGCGGCCCGTACAGGATGCCCCCGGGGGTGCCGGCGCTGAGCAGCTGGGCGTTCGTCATGCCGGCCACGCTGTAGCTGCGGTCCGTCAGGTTGTTGACCACCTGATCCACGACGGCCTGCACCAGCATGCCGATCAGGCCGCCGTTGCTGTTGTTGTTCGCGTGCACCACCTGCTTGGAGCCGCTCCACAACTTGGCGCCGTTGCGCAGGTCGAGCAGTTCGGCGTCGATCGAGACCGTGACCGTGCTGGCCAGGACCGCGTAGCTGGACCCGTATTGCTTGACCGTCATGTACAGCGCCGCATCGGCGCCGAAGATCTCGCGCAGCTTCACGGCCGGCAGTTCGTGGATGTCGTCGGGCGACGTCAGGCCGTTCTGCTTGAACGTTTCTTCCATGACGCCAACCGGGATCACGTAGTAGCCGGATTCCGCGAGCGGGCGCGTGGCCTGCGACAGCACAGCCGCCGTGGCCGCAACATCCACCGACGTGTTCAGCGGCGGCAGCACCAGGATCGACGCCGGCTTGCTTTCGCGAAACGCGGTGTAGTCGACGTTCTTTTTCGGCGGCGCCACGCAACCGGCCAGCAGCGCCACGATGGCCACGAGGCCGGCGCGCATGAGTTTGTGCATCATCACGATCCCTTCTTCAACGTGCCGGCCTCGGCGGGCGCGGCCGGCTCGGCGGCAGCGGGTTTGACTGAGGAGGGCGTGCCCGCGTCCTGCCCCGCAACGACCTGCGGCTTGCCTGCGTTGCGCAGCAGGAAGTCCATGAAGGGCGCGGCTTCCGGGAAGGCTGCCTTCTCGCCCTGCATCTGCTCGACGCCCTTGTCGCCGTTGCCCATCTTCATGTAGAGCATGCCCAGATGCGCGCGGAATCCGGGCGGAAGTTCGGCGTTGGACGCACGCGCCGTCTCGATGTTCTTTTCCATGGCGAGCGTCTGGGTCGCGTAATCGCCGCCATCGTCCTTCAGGTAGGAATAGACCGATCCCTGATAGGACTGCCAGCTATACAGGGACTTGGGCTGCTGAACGCAGGCCGACAGCACGCCGGCAAGCGCAGCGATCGCCAGTGCGCGGCCAGCGCGCGCGGCGCCCGCGCGGCGGGGGTGGGTATGAATGGTCATCCTGGCCTCCGTCAGTTGCGGGCGGGCTGCCAGGCGCCCTGTTCGATGCCGTCGACCAGGCGGTCCACGGCTTCACGGATGGCCAGGTCAAGCACCTTGCCGTTCAGCGTGGAGTCGTAGCCGGCGGTGCCGCCAAAGCCGACGACTTCGCGGTTGGACAGGCTGTATTCGCCAGCGCCGGACGCGGAATAGACCACTTCCGAGGTCGTGACGTCCACCACGTTCAGGTCGACCTTGGCATAGGCCACCTGTTCCTTGCCACGGCCAAGGATGCCGAACAGTTGCTGGTCGCCGGTGACCTTGCGGCCGAAGGCTGTCACGTCGCCCGTGACGACGTAGCGCGCGCCCTTGATCTGCGCGGCCTTCTTGTTGAACGCGGCCTCCTGGGCGATTTCGGACAGGTTGTCGCGGTCCATCACCTGGAAACGGCCGCTGCGCTGCAGATGGCTGACCAGGATCGTCTTGGCTTGGCCGCCCAGGCGGTCCACGCCGTCCGAGAACACGCCGCGCAGGTAATTGGTGCGGTTATCGAACTTGCCGACGGAAATGGGGCTGCGCACGCCCGCATACGGCTTGCTGGCCGCAGCGACAGCCGGCACGGCCAACGCTTGGGAACGCTCGGTGGCGCAACCCGCCATCACGGTCGACAGCAAAGCCAACGCCCCGATCTTTACAACCTTGTTCAACATCTTTTTCTCCAGGCCATTCCCAACGCCAATCGCGGCGGGCGGCATCCGTCCATTGATCCGAACCGCGAGTATATGTACTGAATTACTTGGATACTATTTGAAATAAAGCCCAAATTCCGGCCCTTTTTGACACGCGGCAAGGAAACTGCGGATTAGCGCCTAACCAATAAGTATGGTTTTCGGCAGCTGAACGATCAGCGCGGCGGCACCGGGCCATACACTGCTTCATCGCAGCGCGCGGCAGCCTTTGCAAGGCCCTTCGGTCAGCGCGCCAATCGACCGGAGCCCCTCCTGGTATGAACGATCCAACGCCCGATGACCCGTCCTGGCTGCGTCCGCGGTTTCTTTTCGCGGTGGTCCTGACCGGCCTCTTCGCAGGGCTGGGCGGCATGCTGCTCGGCATGTTGCTGCACGCCGTCCAGCACCTGGCTTACGGCTACGGCGGCAGCCAGATCATCAGCCACGAAACATTCCTTGAAGGCGTGCAGGCCGCCAGCGGCCCGCGCCGCGTGCTGGCTCTGGTGTTATGCGGCCTGGCGGCCGGCGGCGGATGGTGGCTGATCTATCGCTATGGCCGTCCCCTGGTCAGCGTCAAGAAGGCGGTGTCAGACACCACGCAGGCCATGCCCCCGGCGACAACGATGGCGCACGCCATCCTGCAGATCGTGACGGTGGGCCTGGGCTCGCCGCTGGGCCGCGAGGTCGCCCCGCGCGAGGTGGGCGCGCTGGCCGGCGGCCGGCTGGCCGCGCTGCTGCGGCTGCCGCCCGCGCAGCACCGCATCGTCATCGCCTGTGGTGCCGGCGCGGGGCTGGCCGCTGTCTACAACGTGCCGCTCGGCGCCGCGCTGTTCGTGCTGGAGGTGCTGCTGGGTTCTTTCGCGTGGCCCGCCGTCGTGGCAGCGCTTATCGCCTGCTGCATCGGCGCCGTGGTGGCTTGGGCGGGATTGGGCAACGACATCCAGTACGCCGTGCCCGCCATGCAGATCAGTGCCAGCCTCGTGGTCTGGGCCATCGTTGCCGGCCCGCTGTTCGGCTGCGCGGCCCACGGCTTTCAGCGCCTGACGGCCGCGGCGCGCGCCAACGCTGCCCGGGGCTGGCAACTGCCCGTGGCCTGCCTGGTCAATTTCACGCTGATCGGCCTGCTTGCAATCTATCTGCCCGCGCTGCTGGGCAACGGCAAGGGACCGGCGCAACTGAGTTTCGACAATGAGTTGACCATCGCCCTGGCCGCCACGCTGGCCGTGATGAAGGTGGTCGTCGTCGCCTGCACGCTGCGCGCGGGCGCGGAGGGCGGTTTGCTCACGCCCGCCATCGCCGTCGGCGCGTCGCTGGCCGTCGTGCTGGGCGGGCTGTGGAGCATGGCCTGGCCCGACTCGCCGCCCGGCGCGTTTGCGGTGGTGGGCGCCGCCGCCTTTCTGGCCTCGTCGATGCGCATGCCGCTGACCGCGGTGGTGCTGATCCTGGAATTCACCCGGGTCGACCAAACCTTTCTTGTTCCCATCATCGTGGCCGTGGCCGGCTCGGTGCTGACAAGCCGGTACTGCGCGGCCCGCAGCGACCGACTTGCCGCCGCCCCTGCCGCCGCCGCCCCGCGCAACGCATCCTGAGTTCCGCATCCTGAGTTCCCGGAGACCCGCATGACCCAAGGCAAACCCATTGGCATCCACCGCTATGACGCCCCGGCGGGCGGATGGGGCGCCCTGAAAGCGACCGCGCAGGCGGTGGCCAACCAGATGCGCATCGCCGAAGCGCCCGTGCTGCTCTTGCGCACCAACAAGCCCGACGGGTTCGATTGCCCCGGCTGCGCCTGGCCCGACAAGGCGCATACGTCCACGTTCCAGTTCTGCGAAAACGGCGCGAAGGCCGTCACCTGGGAAGCCACCCGCAAGCGCGTGACGCCCGAGTTCTTCGCCGCGCACACGGTGACCGAGCTGCTGACCTGGACCGACCACGACCTGGAGAACGCGGGCCGTCTGACCCATCCGCTGGCCTACGACCCCGCCAGCGACACCTACCAGCCCATCGAATGGGACGCCGCGTTCGCGCGCATCGGCCAGACGCTTGCCAGCCTGCCCGACCCGGACATGGCCGAGTTCTACACGTCAGGCCGCGCGTCCAACGAAGCCGCGTTCCTCTTCAGCCTGTACGCGCGCGAATTCGGCACCAACAATTTTCCCGACTGCTCCAACATGTGCCACGAGGCCACCAGCGTCGGATTGCCCCAGGCCATCGGCATCGGCAAGGGCACGGTGTCGCTGGACGACTTTGACACGTGCGACCTCATCATCTCGATGGGACACAACCCCGGCACGAACCATCCGCGCATGATGGGCACCCTGCACGAGTGCGCGCGCCGCGGCGTGCCCATCATCGTGTTCAACCCGCTGCGCGAGCGCTCGCTGGAGCGCTTTGCCGATCCGCAGGACCCGATCGAGATGGGCACCTTCGGCTCCACGGCCATCGCCTCCACGTACTTCCAGGTCAAGGTCGGCGGCGACGCCGCCGCGCTCAAGGGCATCATGAAGGCGCTGATGGACGCGGACCGCGACGGGCGCAATACGCTGGACCACGAATTCATTGCACGGCACACGAACGGCTACGAAGCCTTCGCGCAGGACCTGGACGCCACGAGCTGGACCGACATCGAACAGGCCAGCGGACTGCGCCGGCGCGACCTGGAACTGGTGGCCGAGGCCTATGCGCGCTCCAACGCCACCATCGTCACCTACGGCATGGGCATCACCCAGCACGAAAAGGGCACGAGCAACGTGCAGCAGATCGCCGCGCTGCTCTTGATGCGCGGCAACTTCGGCAAGCCGGGCGCGGGCATCTGTCCCCTGCGCGGGCACTCCAACGTGCAGGGCAACCGCACGGTCGGCATCACCGAGAAGATCGACAACACCATGTTCGACCACGTCGAACAGACCTTCGGCTTCCGGCCTCCAAACCGGACCGGCCATGATGCGGTCGAAGCCATGAAAGCAATGGCCGCGGGCCGCGCCAAGGCGCTGATCTGCCTGGGCGGCAACTTCGCGATCGCGCTGCCCGACACCGAGGCCTGCGCGCGCGGCATGCGGCAACTGGACCTGGCCGTGCATCTGAACACCAAGCTGAACCGCTCGCACCTGTTGATCGGCAAGGCGTCGATCATCCTGCCGGTGCTGGGCCGCACGGAAAGCGACGTGCAGGCCGGCGGCGCGCAATCGGTCACGGTCGAGGATTCGATGTCGATGGTGCATGCCTCGCGCGGCAAGCTCGTGCCCGCCTCGCCGCACCTGCGGTCGGAACCGGCCATCATCGCCGGCATGGCGCAGGCGACGCTGCCGCATAGCCGCGTCAACTGGGCGCATCTGATCGAGGACTACGACCGCATCCGCGACCTGATCGAAAAGATCTACCCGGATTTCCGCGCCTACAACGAACGTATCCGCATCCCGGGTGGCTTCCGGCTGCCGCTGCCGCCCACCGAGCGCATCTGGAAGACGGCGTCGGGCAAGGCCGAGTTCATTCCGTTCGCGGGCCTGCGCGAAGACCCGGACATCGTCGAAGGCAACATCCTGCGGCTCACCACGCTGCGCAGCCACGACCAATACAACACCACCATCTACGGCCTGGACGACCGCTATCGCGGCGTATTCGGCCGCCGTGACGTGCTGTTCATGAACGCGTCAGACCTGGCGCGCCACGGCATTGCGCACGGCGACGAGGTCGACATCGTCACCAGCCTGCCCGGCCAGACGCACCGGCGGCTGCGGCTGACGGCCATCCAGCATGACATCGCGGCGGGCTCGGTGGGCGCGTATTACCCCGAAGCCAACAATCTTTGCCCGCTGGATTATCAGGACACGGCCAGCGGCACACCCAGCTACAAGTCGATTCCGGTGCGCATCGAGAAAGCGGCCTGACTGGCAGAGCAGGCGTCCGGAGGGCAGCGCGAGCGCCGCGTCTCATCCCTTTGGACGAGCGCAACCGGGGCCAGATAATGCGTAAGCACCATTGCAAATTCAAGGATTAATACTTTCGGCTACTAGCAAGGCGGATGAGGTCCGCATATATATCCCTGGAAGGGGCGCCGCATCATCGTCGTCATGTCGTCTTGCCAAGAACACCCGCGCCCGTGCCCAGGAGACCATCGATGGCACGATGTCCGTTTGCGACGTGGCGACCCATTTCCGGCTCGTCCGGGCCTCATCTTGGCGGCCCCTTCAAGATCGTCCATCACACCACCGAAGGCAGCACCGCGCAGGGTGCGATGGATGCGTTCCGCAGCAACCGTTCCGACCCCCACTTCACGGTCGACGCCACCACCATCTTCCAGCACGTCGACACCGCCGAAGGCGCACGGGCGCTGCGCAACGATGCGGGTGGCGTGCAGACCAATCGCGATTCGGCCGTGCAGATCGAACTAGTGGGATTCGCGCATCTGCCCAAGGACAGCCGCGCGCTGACCAACGTGGCGCGCCTGTGCCGCTGGATCGAGGCGCAGCACGACATCCCCCGCAAATGGCCGTCCGGCCGTCCCTTGCCCGCCAAGAACGGCAAGGATCCTGGGGGCCATAACCGCGACCCGGCCATCTGGGATTCGGCGAGCGGCCACTTCGGCCATTGCCACGTCCCCGAGAACTCGCATTGGGACCCCGCCTATTCCGCCGCGGAAGCCGACTTCATCCTGGCCGCCACGTTCTCGGAGGACGGCGCGCTCGCGTCGCCGGCCCCGCCACCGCGTCCGGCCGCGCGCCGGGCATCCAAGAGCGCGACGCCCACCTCGACCATGCCGGACCACGGTGTCAACGCGGTGGGTATCCACGGTTACCTGAACGATCTGGCGGTGCAGACGCTGGAGCCGCCCGGCATGCCGGCCGCGCGGCGGCGCGCGCCCGCCAAACGCTCGGGCGCCGTGCTGCGAGCCGGCGCCGCGGGCAAGACCGCGCGGCAGGCCGCGCAGGCCAGCATCAACGCCGGCAGCGTGGTGTCGTTTGCGTCGGGATTGCAGGAACAGGAACGCGGCGATGTGCTGTATTCGCTGCAATTGGCGCAGCGCGCGGCCAGCGCCGCCCATGACAGATTCACCCAGTCGCAGGCCTGGTATCAGACCTACGTGGAAGTGCTGGAGAACCTGGGATGGACCAGCGGGCAGATGAGCTTTACGCATCACGAAGAAGACGAGCGCGAATTCCGCATGGACCAGGTCGCCGTCGACCTGCTGCTGGCCGTCGCGCGGCGCGATCAGCTGGCGGTGCTGGACCAGGCCGTGACCGCGCTGGGCCAGTTGGCCGAAGACGACGACACCGTGAAGCTCTTTGACTTTCACGCGTCATCGCAGTCGGGCGGCAACTTTCAGCTGGGCGCGGTGCAGCGCGACCGGGGCGGCGGCCTGTCGATGGCGCTGGGCGCCTACTACTTTCGCGCCGTGGACAGCCGCAAGCGTTTCCTGTTCGCGAAATGGGGCGCGCGCCAGGTGAACTTCTGGGCCTGCGCGCAGCGCCTGACGCTGAATGCCGCCCTGTATGAACAGCTTCGCGACGACGTGCAGGCCAAGCTGGCCGCCGACGCGCCGCGCTACATCGCCAGCTTGAAGCTGGCATCCTAGCCGGCCGCCGGCATTGGGAGAACGACATGGCGACCCGAAAGGTGGCGACCCGAAAGGCGGCAGCGCGCACGGCGGCCAAGCCCGCGGCGAAGAAGAAGAGCAAGCGCGTGGAGAAGTCGTCCGCGGCAGCGCCGGAAGACCCCGCGCCGAAGGCGCGCAAACGCCGCCCCCGGGATGACGCCCCGTCCGCGCGGCCCTTCGAGCGATCTGCCAAGCCCGATGCCTTCGACGCCCGCGACATCCTGTTCCGGCCCAACATTTCCGTCACGCCCAAGGCAGAGATGATTCCCGTGATGGGACTGACGGTGAAGCACCAGGGCGAAACGTCGGCCTGCACGGGCTTTGCGCTGTCCACGGTGGTCGAATACCTGCTGCGCAAGTCCGAGCGCGATACGCGCCCCGCGATCTCGCCCTACATGCTGTATTCCATGGCGCGGCGCTACGACGAATTTCCGGGATCGGTCGACGACAGCGGCTCCAGCCTGCGCGGCGCGTTGAAGGGCTGGTTCCGGCACGGGGCCTGCGCCCAGGGCTTGTTCCCCACCATCGACATGCCGCCGGCGGCCAAGCGCCCCGAAGACGACTGGTGGCTGGACGCCGTGAAGCGGCCGCTGGGCGCGTACTACCGCATCGACACGCGCAGCATCGTCGAGATGCACGCCGCGCTGAACGAGGTCGGCATCCTGTACGCCAGCGCGGGCTGCCACGACGGCTGGGACGACGGCCACGGCGTCACGCCGCACGATGACGAGCCCACGCCCGTCGCCCGGCCGTTCTGGGTCATCCCGTCCACCGGACAGGACATGGCGATGCAGGGCCACGCCTTCGTCATCGTCGGCTACACGCAGGACGGCTTTCTGATCCAGAACTCGTGGGGCGAGGAATGGGGCACGTACGGCATGGCCGTACTGACCTACGACGACTGGCTGCGCAACGCGATGGACTGCTGGGTCGTGCAGCTTGGCGTGGTCACGCACGAGCACGACCGCATCGCGAACAGCATCAGCCTGCGCACGGAAGGACAGAAGGTGACGCTTGCCGCCGGCAAGGTGCTGCGCGACCGCGAGCTCACGCCGTTCATCGTCAACGTCGGCAATAACGGCAAGCTCAGCAACAGCGGCGCCTTTCGCACCACGCCGGACGACCTGCGCGCCATCGTGGACGTGCACATGGCCGCTGCGCGCGAGCGTTGGAACCTGAAGGACAAGCCGATGGACGTCTGCGTCTACGCGCACGGCGGCCTGGTCGGCGAGAACGACGCGGCCGAGGCCGCCGCCGAATGGATCCCGCTGCTCTACGACAGCCAGATCTTCCCCGTCTTCCTGATGTGGGAAACGGATTTCATCAGCACCGTGAAGAACATCATCCGCGACGCGTCGAGCAACGTGCCGCGCACCACCGGCGGCATCGGCGAGCGGCTGGAACGCTGGTGGAATCAGCGGCTTGAACGTTGGCTGGCGCGCCCCGGCACGGTGATTTGGGGCGAGATGAAGCAGAACGCCGAAGCCATGAGCGAGCCGGCCGTCAATGGCGGCGAAGAGGCCGCGATGATCCTGCTGTACAAGCACTTCAAGACGCATGTCGCGCGCGGCCGCGTGCGGCTGCACATCGTGGGCCATTCGGCCGGGGCCATCGTCGCCAGCCACTTCGTCAAGCGCCTGACCGCTGACGGGGGGGAGCTGGAGTCGCTGAGCCTGATGGCGCCTGCGGTCACGATGAAGACCTTCCAGGATTTGGTCGTGCCACACCTGGGCAGCCGCGTGAAGCGCTACCAGCAGTTCCATCTGTCGGATCGCGCCGAAGAAGACGACCCGACCTGCGGACCGTACCGGCGCTCGCTGCTTTACCTGGTCAGCGAATCGTTCGAGGGCGGCACCACCACGCCACTGCTGGGCATGGAACGGTACTTTCGCGAGGCCGCCATTCCGTGCGATGCGGTCCATGTCTCGCCGGCCGGCAGCCCGTCCGCCACCGCCCGCGCCGTGCCGGTGGCGTCCAGCACGCATGGCGGATTCGACAACGACAAGGGCACGCAACAGCAGGTCATCGCGTTCATCAAGCGGTGACGGCGGGTGAAGAGGTCTTGTCATGACAGAGATGGAGCCAGAATCCTATCGCGACGCGCCGGCGCTTCCCCGGGACGCGGCGCTGCGCGAGTTTTCGCTGTTTGGCGAGCCCGCCGAGGTGGCGCGCGTGCTGTCCCAGGTCGGCGTGCCTTGCCTCGTGCTGGCCGCCACCGGCGAGATCGTGGCTGCCAGCAGCGTCCTGCCACTGGCGCGCGATGCGCTCGTCGGCCGCCACGTCAGTCAGGTCTACGGTCTTGCCAAGCCGCTGCGAATGGGAGACGGCGCCATCGACGTCGTGTATCGGCGCGCCGGCGGCGCGCGCGTGCCCGCACAGCTCATTCCGCTGTGCACGCTGGACAGCGGCGAACTCATCGTGCTGGTCAATGACGGCATGCCGTTCCGCGAGGCCGAGGCCCACCGGTTCGAGCGCACGCCCTACGCGGTGTTCCGGCTGGACGTGCAGGGCGTGATCCGCTTTGCCAACCCCGAGGCGGCGCGCACACTGGGCCTGCCGCGCGACGCGCTGTACGGGACCCGCCTGGCGGTGCATTTCCGGCCGTCCGACGGCGGACCGGTGCAGCGCGCCATCCTGCGCTGCATCGAGGACACGGAAGGCGATGCGATGGTCTCGGTGACGATCGCCATCCCGGTGCCGGACGACGCCGACCGGCAGTTCGAGCTGGTGATGACGCCCGATCCCGCGCCGAACGGCCAGCTGCTGGGCGTGATCGCCATCATCCAGTCGCGCACGCTGGAATCCGCCCGCGACGAGATCCGGCGCATCGCGCTGGACCCCGCGGTCGGCGGCTGGCGCACGAAGCTGGACCGCATCCTGGAACAGATACGGCGGCTCATCCCGTTCGAACACGCAGTCTTCGGCATCTACGGCAACGACGTGTCGCTGTTTCGCGCGATCGCCGTGCGCCCGGAGGGCGTGGAGCTGTGGCCGGCGCGCTGGATGGATTTGCCGCCGACGATACGCGCCTTTCTGGATTCCGGCCGCACCTGGGTCGACGAGATCGGCACGTTCGTCCGGAAGAACATGCCGGAGCCCGGCAACGAGGTCGTGCGCTGCTACCAGGACCTGGGCATCGAGGCCTCCGTCACGCTGCCCGTGACGCGCGCGGGCGGCTACAGCTCGGCGCTCAGCCTGTGTTCGCGTCACCCGGGCGCGTACGGCGAACGGCATCTGGAGATGCTGCGCGCCCTGGACCTTGAACCCGTGCTGATGCGCTTTGAAAAGGAACGCGACGACGAGCGCGCCGAGTTTGCGGATTCGCTGCGGCGCAAGGTGATGGCCGCCGCCTCGCTGCGTCAGGCCGCCGACGAGGTCATCGTCCAGCTCGCGCAGCATTTCTTGTGGGAACACGTGGCGCTGTATCGCGTCAACCGCCAGGAGGACAGATTCGAGGTCGTCACCCAGCACAGCCTGGCGCCGGCCTACGCGCTGCCGCCCGGTTACCAGCAGCCCACCGACAAGGGCATGCTGGGCGCCACGCTGGCGCAAGGATGCCTGCTGGCGGTGGACGACATCGGCAACCCGGCCTACGCGCAGCACGGCTATGGCGGGCCGAAGCGGCCGCTACGTTCGGCCATGACCGTGCCCATTCATCTGAATGGCCGGATACGGTGGCTGCTCGATGTGGAGTCGTCGGTCTCGCACGCCTTCAAGGGGCCGGATATCGGCGACCTGCTGCAGATCATCGCGTCGCTGGAAGAGGGCCTGGCCCAGCATCTGCTCAGCCAGACCAAGCAAAGCCTCATGGCGGAAACCGAGCAGGCCGTGGTGTTTGTGGGACGCGAGGGCGCCGTCATCGAGATGAACCGCGTGGCGACCGACATGCTGGGCGCTGAACCCCGCCGCGGGCGCAGCCTGACCGAATCGCCGTCGATGACCGACTACGCCATCGCGGGCGACGAAGCGACGCTGGGCGTGTTGACCTCCACCTTTACCGTCAAGCGCGAGCGCATCGAGCTGTTGGACAGCACCGGCCAGCCGCGCTCCGTGCTGGCCACGCGGACCGACCTGGATCCCAGCCTGGACATGTCGATCTGGTTCTTCACCGATATCGCGGACCTGGGCTGGGCGCGCGACCTGCGCTATCTGCGCGAGACCGTGGCCGAGGTGGCGCGGCAGACGCGCACCTCGTTGTCGCTGGCGTGCAGCCTGACCTCGCAGACCGTGCTGCTGCACGACGACGCGCGCCAAGGCACACCGGCGGAAGTTGTCGCCGCGCAGGCCCAGGACCTGAGCCAGCGCATCGTGGCCGAGATCGGCAAGGCCGACATCACCTTTGAGCGGCTGGCCGGCGCCAGCGAATCGCGGCGGCGCACGCGTGCCACGCACAGCGACGTCGAACTGGGCGCGCGCCTGCAGGACGTGGTGAACGCCTTGCCCGCCCGCGACCAGCGCCGGATCGCGTTCACGAACCACACGGCCTCGCAGGACGGCCCGGCCGTGTCCGGCGATGCGCAGGCGCTGACAGCGGCCTTCCGCTCGATGATCGACTACCTCCTGCGGTGCCGCAACGCGGATGACGCCCGCGTCACGGTGGACCTGGACACCGGGCCGGACGGGTGCACGATCCGCTTTGGCCTGAGCGAGGAGCAGATATGGGAGTCCGATCCGCCGGCGCATGCCGTGCCCGACGACGCCTTGCTCAACGCCGAGCGCGCCGCGCACGACGGGGCCAGCATCGCCATCACTCAGATACAGGAAACCGTGATCGACCACGGCGGCGCGCTCGTCACCGACCCGCCGCTGTCGGATGCGCCGCTCGCGCCGCCGCAGGCCTACAAGTCCGTCACGCCGCCGTGGCGCGCGTTCACGCTGATTCTGCCGCTGCGGGCCGGCTAGGCCATCGGGATCATGGAACAGCCATCATGGAACAAGACGCCACCGGACCCAACTTCATTCTGCTGGCCAGCATGAACGACGAGCATGAGGACGACTGGGCCAACAACCTTGCCCAGTTGCATCGCCTCGTCCAGCAGTACCCCGCGATCGCGCCGTTCGTGGGCGCAGAGCTGCGCCGCCGCACGTCGCTGGAGAGCGCCAAGGCGCAGATCGAATCGTGGGACCTGTCCACGCCGCGTATTGAACCCCGGCTCGTCATCATCGACGCCCGGCTCGGCTCCACCGCCAGCAAGCGCGGCAAACCGGGCGCGGCGGCGGTGGAATTGCTGGAGTGGATCGCCGCTCGCTCGCCGGTGCCGTTGCTGGTGCTGGCGGTCGACCCGCCCGAACTGGTGCAGCGCTATGTGCTGGAGCGACCCGAGGTCTTCATGTGGACCAACGACGCGAAAGCCGGCGTCAACAGCGGCGCGGAGGTCGCCACCGTGCTCACGTGCCTGACGCCGCTGGCCCCCAAGCGCCGGCGGCGGCTCATCATCCGCGTGGGCGAGCACTCGATCACCTACCGCATCCAGATGGGGCGGCACGAATATTCGTCGCAGGACATGCCCTACAAGGAGCGCGACCGGATCTCGGCGCTAGTGGGCCGCATCGAAACGTTCAGCCCGTACCTTGGGGAGACCAAGGCGCCGCAATGGCTTAAAGATCTGAGCGGCGTGGGCGAGGACGTCTTCAGCGCCATGGTCACGCACAGCCTGGGCGCGCCGGTCGCCAAGCTGATCCAGCGGGCGCGCGACGAGGAAGTGTCGCCGGGCGCGGGCGCATTCGCGGGACTGGACCTGCGCTTTGAATTCAACCTAGCCAGCCAGGAGGTGTCGCGCCTATTCAATCTGCCCTGTGAGATGGGCCGCGAGTTCGGCGCCGACCGCGGCCGCTACCTGTGCCTGGAACTGCCGATGGCGCGGCGTCTGCATCTGGACGGCACGGCGCCCGCGCCGCGCTGGGAGCCGGACGTGCGCACGCCCGGACAGCCGGTGCGGATGCTGTTCATGGATGCCAGCTCGGTGTTCGGCACCGTCACCTTCCGGCGCGAGGACGGCGGTCCCGCGCTGTCGGCGATGGAATTCGGGCCGCTGCAGTCCGTGGCCAAGGAACGCGAGCACCTGGCCGAACTGGCCGCGCGCGCGCCCGGGCATCTCATCATCGACCACGTGCGCGCCGCGGACGAGGCCGGGCTCGTGGGCGCGGAACTGCAGCGCCGCATCGAGGAACGCCTGCGCACCGGCAATTACGACATCTTCCACTTTGCCGGCCATTCGGTGTCCGGAGGCGACAGCACGATGCTGGTGCTGCCCGGCGAGGACGGCGAGGCCTGGCAACTGTCGATCCGGCTGATCGGCCAGTGGATGGAGGCGGGCAAGTGCAAGCTGCTGGTGCTGTCCTCGTGCAGCGGCGCGTCGGTGCGCACCGCGCTGGAAGTCATGCGCGCCGGCGCGGCCGGCGTGCTCGCTTTTCGCTGGCAGGTCGAGGAAGAATCCTGCGCGCGCTACATCCAGCGCTTTTACGACGTATACCTGGATGCGGCCCAGCCCAAAGACCTGGCGGAAGCCTACCGCTATGCGTGCAAGGCCGCGCAGGGCGACGCGGGCGACCTGCCGACGTGGGCATCGGCCATGGCCATCGTGCGCGACTGAGCGGGCAGCGGCCACGCCGCACAAGGAGCTGACATGGACGGTTTATTCGGGATGCTGCGCGGCATCGGCGGCAAGGCGGCAGGCGGCGACGGCGCGGGCGCGCTGCTGCCGACCGTGCCCGCGGGACGCAACTTCTACGCCGAGATCGAGCCGCCCGGCGGCACGCCCGCGCTGGCAGCGGGCCTCACCGGCGCCGCCTTCGTGCCTGGCCAGTGCTACTTCAGCGTCCGTCTGGTCGAAATGCGCCTGTGCGACGCGGGCAACTATCTCAGCCAGTTCCTGCCGCTATGCACGTTCTTTCTGCGCTACGGCGCGGACGGCACGCGGCGCGAGATTCCGTACATCGTCGGCTACGACCTCATCCAGCAGGCGCTGGGCGCAGCCGCGCCCGACGCCGGCGCGCGCCGCGTGGCGTTTCGCGACGTCTATGTCGCGCGCAATGTTCCCTACGCCAGCGACGGACTGGAGATGTACGCGGCGCTGTGCCGGTTTGCCGACAGCAGCCTGTCCCGGGGCATCCTGGATTTCGTGTCCACCGCGGTCACGATGCTGGGCGGCCCGGTGGGCGGCGCCATTGTCAAGACGGGCGAAAGCCTGCTCACGCCGCTGGCCAAGCTGTTCGGGACGGACGGTGTCAGCGTGCGCTTCGGCGTCTACGACGGCGACGCGCTGCGCCGCAGCGGCTATCGCGTCCTGGCCGGCGCGGACTCGCAGGACAAGCTGTCGGGGCTGCAACTCATCGACGGCGTGCTGCACCGCCAGAACGCGGCCGGCAAGCCCGAGCCGGTGAACGACGTGGATTATCTGGTTCTGGCCTTTGAGCAGCGCGCGACGCTGGGCGCGGACATGTTTGCCGCGGCCACCACGCTGCCGTTCCATCATCTGTGGAAGGACGTGTCCAAAGGCCTGATCGGCAACGACGCCACGGCCGCCAGCGCCGCCTACCAGTCCCTGTTGATCGCGGTGGCGGAATCGCCGCTGCTGATCGACGCGGACCGTTTCGCACTGCTGACCGCCTATGCCGCGCAACGCGGCGCGTGGGAGGCCGCGAGCGAGCGGTCTGGCCTGCGGACCCGCAGCGGCGGCAAGAGCCTGGCCACTGCGATGACCGACCGCGTGAACGCGCGGGGCAAGGCCGATCC